>JAUZRO010000148.1 GCA_030950465.1 Candidatus Altimarinota bacterium
TTGTTTATCTTATTATATATAGTAAACTATATAATTTTTGGATAGACTGTTTTTTTTAGTTTTTCCTAAGCTTCTTGAATTATTGAAATAGTGTTTAATTCTTTTTCTAATATTTCTGTTTATTTTAATGAACTGTTTTAATTTTTTTATTTTGTCTTTTTTATTAGACAAGAGGGAGTATAGGAAAAAGTTAGCATATGTCAAAACTTTTTTAGGAGTTTTTTTATTAAAAAAAAAGAGCCTTATTACAAGCCATTTATTTTGAAGATTTTATTCACTATAATAGTGTTGAATAAAGTCTTTATACAAAAAAAGAGTTCCTAAGGAACTCTCATATGTTCTATCAAAATAAGTTACTAAAATCATCTGGGTTTAAATCTTCTTTTTCAGAAAATTCAAACAAAAAATCAGACAACATAGAATCCATTTCAATTTCTAATTCTTCTTCATCAATAAAATCTGTATTAATATTTAAAATACTTTCATTTTTATCAGAAAAATCATTATTTTCAGAATATACAAATATTTCAGTTTCAGTTTTTTCTATATCAGAATCATTATTTTTTAAATTTTCATCAGAAATAATATTTTCATCTTTAATAGTTTTAACTTCTTTTTCAACATCAACATTTTCAACTTTAATTTTTGAAACATTATTTTCAATATTATTTACAATAACATTAGAAATAACATCTATCTTTTCTTGTTTAATTTCTACATTAGAATTATTTTCACTATAAATATAGTAAACACCTAATATAAGAATCAGAACAAGAATAATTATCTTTTTCACTTTTTCAACCTTTTTGTTTTTATTTTTATTTTTTTTAGTCTAAAATAGACATCTATTTTTCAGTTAATGGTTTTATACTATTTATAATTTTAATATGTTCTTTGTTGTTCTTATTAAAATTAAAATTAACTTTCTTGTTATGTATAGTAGCTATAAAAATAGTAGATTTATATTTATCTGTTTCAGATTTTAAGCAATCAAAAACTTCTAATTTTCATAATAAATACTTTTTTCCTTTTTTTCATGAACATGAATAAAAAGAAATTCTATCACCTCAAATTGAGCCTATAGTAACATCACTCTCCCCAATATATTGTTTTCATTCATTATCTATAACAATAAATGTATTTAATTTTTTATTAAAATCCATTGAATGTCAATATGCACCATATCATAAATAATCAGAAGGCAAACACATAGAAAAGTTGTAAGTTTTATTTTTCCATAAGTTCATACTAGAATCACATTCTACTTTTTTATTGTCTATACTTTTTTGTTCTTTAATATATTTTTCACATCAAATTAAAAAGAATATAGAAAATACTAAAAATGCTAGAATTGCTTTTTTCATATAAATTATTTTAGAAATTAATCCCAGTCTATAGAAAAATCTATAGACCAAGGTAAAATGCAAGTTACTGTTTTATAAATAGCAATGCATCAGATGAAAGATATTTACCTGTTTTATCTCCATTAAATATATAAATTACAATAGAATCATATTTATTGAACTGTTTTTCAAATAAGTAAACATTATGACCTCTATTTTTTGGATCACTTTGATCAACTATTTTAATAGAGTAATCTAATTTTGGCTCTTCCTTAAATCAATTAGGTAGAACTTAATTTTTGTATATAATATATTAAAATATAATAAAAATCAAATGGAAAAAGAACTATTTTTACAGGCACTATGATTAAAAGAACCTTGGTACATAAAAGAAGT
>JAUZRO010000149.1 GCA_030950465.1 Candidatus Altimarinota bacterium
TCTTTTGACAAAAGTAGAAACAAAAAAATAGAATGCAGAAGCTTACAAGATAAGGAGAAGAAAAATAAATACTTGTAAGATGAAACAAAAACAAAAAAAAGTGCCTCAAAATTAAGGCTAAAATTTATTGAGACAAAAAAATTTGATAAGAAGAAAAATAAAAATAAAATGTCTTAGGAGACAAAAATGAAGAAAATGTTATTAGTTGTTGTATTTGTTGTTGGTTTAGTTAGCTCTAGTTTTGGAATAAATACAGATTATGGTATTAGAGTAAATGACACTTTACCTTCTGCACAAAGTGTTAAAAATGTTACAGTTGGTATAAAAAGTGGTCAAGTTTTTGATTACAATTATCATGGATGGAGAGCTGCAATGATGCAAGCAATAAGTCTTTTAAATGATGAAATATATGATGCAGGTTCATCTGTCAAATTTAAATGGACAGGATACAGTAGCTCAAATGTTCTTATGGAATATGGTTACTTATCTAATGGTGCTATTATTAAAACTAATATTGGAGATAGTAGCAATGGAATTGGTGAAAAAATGATTTTTGGGAATGGCAATATTTTGGACATTCTATAATGGAGTCTACTCTTTATAAGACACCTTTTAACCTAAGTGAATTAGATAAAAGAGCTTTAAGAACAATATTTCCTTAAGGTAGTTATCCCTCATTTTATTATGAGGGAGACATATATTATTTAAATTTATATTTATGAAAAAAGTCATTATTATAATTTGAATTTTCTTACTAATCTACATATTAGATAGTTCTTATTATTTTTATTATCATTATTTAAGTTGTAAATGAATATCTGACTATGAATGTTTAGAAAAATCATTTAATCAACGTTGAATTAATTTTAAAATAGAAGTTAATAAAGATTCTAGTACAGGTATACTTTATAATAGATTATGTTATTGAGATTCTTGTTTAGATCTTAATCATCTTATTTGAGGGATTAGAAAACATTCAATTGAAGAAAAAGGAATTAAAAAATTATTTTTTGAATCTTTCTAAATATATAAAATTTTATTTTTAGGTATTTTTATAAAATATTCTATGGAATAAAATTAAATTAAATTAGCACATAAGTGCTTTTTTTTATTTGTATATTTTCAAAAAAATTTTTAATTAATACTCATAGCATTACTTATTTTATATACAACTTGATTAATTGGGGAAATAGCTTCATGAAGTTTTCTTCTTAAAACTATAAAATCTTCTTTGATAAGTTCTAATAAAATATGGACTGGATGATTATTTTCATAATCTATATATGTTTCAAATGCTATATTAAAAACTTTTGCTGAATGGTTTTGTTCATTTACAATATCTTGTTTTAATTTTGATTGAATTCCAGCTATTTGAGAAACTTTGAAACTATCTGTTTTTTCTTCTGTTTCAGAAAAATATTCTTTATTTGAATTTTGGATATCATTAAAATGATTATTTAAAAAATCTAGATAAAAATTATATTTACAATATTCATATGCAGATTCATTTAGTAATTTTTGCTTGAATTGTAAAGAATTACCTTCTTCTTTATTACCAGGAATAGTACATTCTTTTTGCTTTTCTATACTTTCTAATTTTTTTAATTTCAATGATAATTTTTGATTAATTCTTGATATTAAAGTTCATCAGTTATCTATTTTAGATAGTTTATTTAAAACTAAATTGTAAGAATTTTTTTGTAGTTTTATTACTGAACAAGCATATATTGCATTTTGATTTTCTCTATATTTTTCTTTTGCACTTTCAAATAGATTTTTTTCTCAAGTTTCATCTGTTTCAAAATAAGACTCTGATTTATGGATTATTTCTTTAGTTTTATATGAATCACAATAATTTGTTACTTGACAGTCATATCTTTTTTCTCAAGTTTTACTTCAACATAAAGATATCTCATCATTTTTTTCTGCATAAGAAAAATTTATAGAAAAAATACTAATTATAAAAATTATTAATATTAGAAATGTTCAGTTTTTATTAGATTTATTTAGCATTTTTTGTTTCATTAAAAAAATTGTTTCATATTTTAGTTACTATTTTATAGTTTTTTTGAGAAGTTTCAAAACTATTTTCACTTTTTATTAAAAAACTAGAATATCATCATAAATTTTCTATAACTAAACTTCCAGTATTATTTGTAGAATCTAGCTCTCAAGTAAAAGTTTTTGAATATTTTATAATTCCAGAATTAGTTAAAATATTATTATTTAAATAATTAAATTTTATTTCACTTCATTTTATTATTCAAATAATAATACTAAAATTTTCATCTCAAGAAAAAGATAAATTTATTTTTTCTTGTTTTTTCAATGAGAATACTTGTTTCTTATTATTATCAAAAATAAGAGCTTTATTTTCTGATATGTTTTTATTAACTCAATCTTCAATAGATAAATTTATATTATTTTTTTCTTCTATAAAAGTATTAATTTCTCAAGAAAGTTTGATATTTTTATTTATTTTTGCACTTATTGCTATAAAAGTTATAGAAATAATTAATGAAAGCATCACAGCCCATAATAATATAGATGCTTTTTTTGTATTATTTTTCATATTATTTTTAAAACTTATTAACTTTTTATTCATTATATGGATAAAAACTTTTTATACAAAAAGTTTATTTATTTTTATATAATCTATAAAAAAATAATTATAATAAAAGTCAATAAAAAACTTTGATTATTCAAAAATATCTATATAATACTTTTATAAATAAAAACTAATATAATTAAATTATAAATAATCTTTCAAGTTTTAAATTTTCTGAAACACCTTCTTGAGATAAAGAATCTTTTATTGGTTTGACAGATTATTATAAAAACCAGGTTCGTAATATAAGTGAGGGGTAGATAAAATAGATTAT
Source organism: Candidatus Altimarinota bacterium (assembly GCA_030950465.1). Lineage (GTDB taxonomy): Bacteria > Patescibacteriota > Gracilibacteria > BD1-5 > UBA6164 > CALLPO01. The sequence continues at coordinate 2,883 of JAUZRO010000149.1, forward strand.
TCTGAAATTGATTTTAGTAATACAACAGTTACAAAAAAAGGTATTGAGCAATTATTTTTATATCAAATATATAAGCTTGATACAAAAAAAAAGAGAAAATTATATTTCAACAATGCATCATGGTTTTTGACATATATATATTTATATAAGAAATTTTTTTCATATTTTAGAAGAATGATTTGATAAAAATGATGTTATGATTGAAGATACTGATAATTATTCATTAAAAATAAATAAATCTTCTATAGATATTTTTTTAGATTTATTTAATGAAAAATATTTAGATTTTTTAGAAAGTATAAGAAAATAGGCTCTTCCTTAAATCAATTAGGTAGAATATCTATTTTACACTCACTTCAAAATCTCAAATACTTAAATAAATCATAGTCTTAAAATTCTCAAAATTTCTAAATCATCTAGCTCTTCTTTTAATA
>JAUZRO010000015.1 GCA_030950465.1 Candidatus Altimarinota bacterium
ATTTATGTAAAGTTGCAAAAAGAGTTTCACACTGATTTTCTTCAAAAGTTATGTATATCAAAAAATTAACTGCTAGATTTTGTTTGAAAAAACTTGAAATTTAGATGGTATTTTTCCTGCTATCACGAAAAGAGCCGAAAATGTACATTCATTCAATTATATAACTTTTATTTTTTTTGCAGTTATTTTTGTACATTTAAGATTAATTATTTAAAAAGATTAATTATCTTAAAATTTCAATTAAAGCATCAAATATAATATTAATTCTATCTTTCTTTTCTTGATTTAACTTTTCATTATTATTTTTTTCCTCTCTTAATTTTTCTATTTTTAGAATAATTGTTATTTTTTTATCTTTATTTATTTTTGAAAGTACTTTCCAATATTTTTTATTTATAATCTTTTTATATTTATTTTTTATTTCTATATATCATTCTTTTTCTTTATAAGAACTATTCTTATATTTTATATCAAATAATTCATCAAAATTATCACAAGTTTTTATATGTTCTTGTAAATTATTTCTTACTATTTCTTTTGAAACTTCTTTATCAATTATTTTATTATGCTGAAATCATAAATTATAATCTCTATCTTCATTTGAAAGTGAAATTATATCATTTTCACAAGTTACTTTATAATAATTTCAGTATGTATTGATTGTTTTAAGATTTCAACTAAAATTAATTTTGTTTTTTTTATATTTATCTGATTCTATAGATATTAATTTATCTTCATTATTTTCATATCAATAGATATTATTATCAATAATAATAACATCTCATTTTTTTATTTTTCACATATTAACCCATCATTCTCAAACAAAAAATGATTCTTTTATATTTTTTAATCAATTATCATAAAAATAATTATTTTCTAATATATAATATTTTCACTCTTCAATATTTAATAAAGGAAAATCTAATTTTAATAGCTCTTTTTCAGTTATTGGAAAAATATCAATATCACTTTTTACTTTTCATATAGTATAATAACTAGGACAATATTCATTTTCATTATATCATTCTAATGAACATCATTTAGGTATTGGTCAACCTGCATTAACTGTAACTATATTAAATAATATAATCAAACTTAAAATTATTATTTTTTTCATAGTTTATTTTTTAATTTAATAAAAGTAAAGGAGAGATAGCTCTCTCCAGTATTTATTGTCTATAATCCATAATCACTATAGAATGTTGGTCTATAGATATGAAAGATAGCATTATAGTTATATTGTGTATTAATAGAACTTAATGATCTATTTTTTTGCATAGAATTACCAGCTGAGTTATGATATGCAACTTTGATACAACTGTATGATGTACAATTGTATTTTTGACTAACTATCATTGTATGATCAATAGTTCCATCATTTTCCCAATCAGCAAAGATTATATCACCTTTTTTTACCAATATAACATCAAGAGATGTAGAAGATGAATCTTTTGTAATAAAATCAAAATGCAATCCTTTATAAGAATTTTTATTTGACTTTGCATATTTAAACATCCAATCTGCACCTGTCCAAGCAGAACCTCTATTACTAGAAGTTTTATAGTACCAAGCAAGATTTACATAGTTTTGATCTGCAAGATAAGTATATCTTTTTGGTTTCAAATCAGATGGTTCTGTAATTCCAGTCATACCAGCTAATATTGCTTGACTTGCAAAATTTGTACAATCTACACCTAAATTACTAAAATCATAAAAAGGGGATGTACTTTTTTTACCAAATTCATATGCATAATCTGCTGATATATCACCATTATAATAACATTTATTATTTCTATAATCATCACAACTAGATGAACTTGCTGCAAATATACCACTAACCATAACCATTGTGAGTAAAACTGCTCCCAGTATGAATTTCTTCATTTTTGTCTCCTTAAATATAGACATATTTCTTTAAAACTCAAATTTATATTTGAAATGAGCTTTATTCTTTTTAGCCCTCAAGAGGCACATTTTGTTTTTGTATCAACTTATCAAGTGTATTTTTTTATTACTCCTTTCTGATAAGCTGGTGCATTCTATTTTTTTCATCATTTGTCAAAAGATTTTTTGAGATAATTCTTGTAAAAAAACAAAAAACTATATTATATTAATAATAATATATAAAAAATTAACAAAAATTATGAAAAATATAACTCTAGATTCAATAAAAAAAGCAAAACAAGATTTTTGAGATTTTATAAAAACTAGTCCCTTAGAATATTCAAAAAGATTGTCTAAAAAATATTGAGCTGAAATATTTTTAAAAAGAGAAGATTTACAATCTGTTAGATCCTATAAAATCAGAGGTGCTTTTAATAAAATTAATTCATTAAGTCAAGAGGAGAAAAAATCTTGAGTTGTTTGTGCTAGTGCTTGAAATCATGCTCAATGAGTTGCAATAACTTGTCATAAATTAGAAATTAAAGGTACAATATATATGCCTATAACTACTCCTGAACAAAAAGTTTATAAAACTAGACAATTTGGTTGAGACTATGTTGATGTAGTTTTAATTTGAGATACTTTTGATCAAGCATTAAAAGAAGCATTTAATTTTCAAGAAAAAAATTGAGCAACTTTTGTACATCCATTTGATGATTATAAGACTATAGAATGACAATCAACTGTTAGCTTAGAGATTTTTGAACAACTAAAATCTCCCCACCTTGATAAGGAGGGGTTGGGGGTGGTTCCTGATTATATAATTTGTCCTATTGGTTGAGGTTGATTTATTTCTGGTCAAATATTAGCCAAAAATTTAATAAATCCTGAAACAAAAATTATTTGAGCTGAACCTGTTTGAGCTTCTTGAATGAAAACTTCACTAGAGTTATGAAAAAATACTACTCTTGAGAATATTGACATTTTTGTAGATTGAGCAGCAGTCTGAAAAGTATGAGATATTCCTCTTCAAATATGTAAACAAGAAAAAATAGAAATAATAGAATGTCCAGAAAATAGAGTCTGTACAACAATTCTAGATTATTTAAAAGAAGACTGAATAGTTATAGAACCAGCTTGAGCATTAGCTACTGATGCCTTAAAGGATTTGTGAGAAAAAATTAAATGAAAAAAAGTAGTTATTATAATTTCTGGATCTAATTTTGATTTTGAAAGACTTCCAGAAGTAAAAGAAAGAAGTTTAAAATATGAATGATTAAAAAAATATTATCTTATAAATTTTCCTCAAAGACCTGGGGCTTTAAAAGACTTTTTAAATTGTTTATGAGAAGAAGATGATATTGAAAGATTTGAGTATTTGAAGAAATCAGCAAAAAATACAGCACCAGTTTTTATATGATTAAAAACACTTAATCCAAAAAATTGGGAAAATATAGAAAAAAATATGACAAAATTATGATTTAAATATAATGATGTTACAAATGATGAAATATATTTTAATTTATTGGTGTAAAAAAAGATTAGAATTTTCTAATCTTTTTTTAATGCTTTTACTATTTTAGTATATCACTCTTCAGTCATATTATAGGTAAAATTTTCCATTCATCATTGTTTTATATTATCTCAAGCTCATAAAATTAAATAATTATCTTTAAATGTATCAAAACTATCACTAATATTAATAGCTTCTTTAAATGTTTTAATAGCTTCATCAAAACTTCATCAGTTTTGTAAAATCCATGTTTCAATTCAAATACCTCATAATCCTCATTGTCAGTTTTTTCAGAATCATTTTTTATAAACTCATAAATCTTTAAAAAACTGTTTTGCATATCTAATATTGGCCACAATTTCTTGTTGTTTTTTTGTTACTATCAACCAAAAAAATC
>JAUZRO010000150.1 GCA_030950465.1 Candidatus Altimarinota bacterium
TCATGAATTTCAAGTTTTTCAAATTAAAGTTCATTTTTTTATATCTTGTCATACTTTAACATTAATTTTATTTAAATGTCATAGTATAAAATAACTACCAGTTGTATTGTTTTTAATTCAAATTAAATTACCAAATCAATATTGATAACCTGCATGAACAACATTTCAATCAAAAGGTGCATATAAATCTTTATAATAAATACCATAATCAATTCATTCATGAAAAGAATAAAATCAAGTTGCTCAATATTTCATTGGTAATTGAGTTATTCTATAGACCTTCTTTTCTTTTTTAACTTCTACTTTTTTAACTTCTACTTTTTTAATTTTACTTTCTTTTTGCTCTGTTTTATTAGTACTATTTTCAATATTACCAGGTAAACTTTGTTTTACAAAAATAGATTTTTTTATTTCTTCTTTTTCTTTATTTTCAATAATTTCAATTTTTTCTTTATTTTCTGTTTTTAAAATAGGTTCTTTTTTAGATTCTACTTCAAAAATTCATTTTTTTATATTTTCAAATTCTTTTTTTTCTAAAAAACTAATATTTCAATCTTTATCGATGTGATAAGAATATTCTAAAGGTAAATCTTCAATTTCTTTTTTACCTTCTATAGCAAATTTAGGAGTTTTATTATTAGATAATAATAAATCATCATCACTATATATTATTTTGATATCAGAACTAACTATATTTCATTTCTCATCTATTTTATAATAAGAAATAACACTAGCATTAACAACCAAAATTCAAATTACAAACAAAACTACAAAACTAAAAACTCTTAAAAATAATTTATTCATAAATTTTTTTAAAAAATAAAATAAAAATCAATAGAAAAAATAAATATACTATTTAACAATTTCTGTATTTAAAATATTTACTTTTTCTTTTTTAATTTCTATCAATCTATCTTTTGTTGAAGATAAATCATTTGTTTCTTTATCTAATAAATTAGATAAATCAGATACTATAATTTCTTTTTCTTCTTTAATTTTTGTTAAAGACTTTATTTCTATATCTAATTGTTCTATTTTACCATAAGGACTATTTTTAAAATCAGATATATTTTTTAAAGATTGTATATAAAGTAATCATAATACAAAGATAAATAAAACAAGAATAATTAATATAATTATATTAAATTTTTTTCATTTAGATTTTTCCTTTATTATTTCACTATGCATATAATTATTATCCTCATTAATATTAGATTCAATTTCATTAAATTCAAAAGAACCTCTTTTATTATTTCAAATCATTATATGTTTTATTATTATATATTATATTTCAATATTATTATATATTTTATTATTATA
>JAUZRO010000151.1 GCA_030950465.1 Candidatus Altimarinota bacterium
AAAGAGAAAAAAGTTTATTTAAAACTTTTCTTCTCTTTTTTATATGTTTATAATAGCATTATAATATAATTTATAGCTATTATTTTTTCTAGATTTTTCCTGCTATCACGAAAGGAGCCAAAAAATAGCTTTACAAAACCATAAAACTATTTTTAATTATTTACCTATAAAAAACTTTTTATCTTTAATTTTTTCAGCTAAGACAAATACTAAAATTCTTGAAATCCACATTACTGAAAAAAGTGAAACTATTATTCAAATTGCTAACATTAATCAAAAACCTTTAATTAAATTAATACCAAAAATAAATAAAATTATAGCAACTATTAATCATGTAACATTAGAATCCCAAATAGCTGACCAAGATTTTTTAAATCAAGTTTTTGAAGCATTTCCAATCTTTTCTCCTGATTTTAATTCATCTTGAATTCTTTCAAATATAAGAATATTAGCATCAATAGCCATTCATATAGAAAGAATTAAACCTGCAATAGAAGCTAGAGTTAAAGTTATTCCTAAAATTTTAACTATAGACAAAATAATTAAAACATATATAATTAATGAGATAGAAGCCATTAATCAAGCAATTCTATAATTATAAATTAAAAATATAAATATTAATAGAAAACCTGTTAATCATGCAAAAATTAATTTATTCAATGAACTTGCTCATAATTTAGAATCAATTGATTTTTCTGAAGTTAAATATATTGGAGCTGGAACTACTCAAGTGTTAATATCATTTACTAATGCATTAGCTTCTGCTGGAGTATAATCACCTGTAATAACAGCTTTACCAGACAAAATAGGCTCATTTATATTTGGTGCAGTTAGTAAATCTCAACCTACAAAAATTGCCATTTGTTGATTTACTAATCTTTTAGTTAATTCTCAGAATATATCAGATCAATCATCATTAAATGTTAATTCAACCATTGCTTGAAAAGCTTGATTATATTGAACAGATGATTTCACAAAATATCTATCATTTAGTATTCTTCATTGAGAATCTTTTGCAGCTATCCATTCTGAAGGTTTTTTATTTACAAAAATATATTTTTGTTCTTCATTTTCAATCTTTAAAATTAAAAACCCTTCTTCTCAACTAGCTAAGTCTGTAACTTCTGATAATTGAGCTTCATTTATAGAACCTGTGAAAATATCTGAAATTTTATTAGTACTTCCAATTAATGTATCAGCATAAGTGTCTTTAAATTTAGCTTGAGTAACTGAAAAATCATATTTTGATTTTTTTAATTCATCAAAAGCTTTTGTAGCAATTTCTTTTCTTTCATCTAAATCTGCTTGAATGATAGAGATTCTTCTTTCTTTAAAAAGTATTTTTGTTACTTTTCAAATAGCCTCTTTAGCTCTAGAAATATTTAATTTATCTTCTTCTGGATTTTTTCATTTCAAAGGAATTTGAACAATAATATGTTGTTCTCATGCATAATTAGCAGTTGTAATTATTGAATCATTAATTTGTAACTTTTGAATTCTTTTATCTATAATAGATTTTAATCATTCAAGAATTTGTTTTTCTCTTTGAGGAGAATAATCAGCTTCTTTTTTAACCTCCTCTAAATCAACTTTGTAATCAAGCTCTACTCAACCTTGTAAATCAAGACCTAATTTATAATCCTGAGATTTAAATTGTTCAGGCAAATTAATTCCATACTTTTCTAAAGGTAAAACATATCATAATAATAATATTCCTGCTAATATGATAAAACCTAATCTTAATACTAATTTATTCATTTTTTATATTTTTAATTAATTTTTATATTTAACATTTTTCTAAATCATTCTTAGAAAAACCACTTTGTTTTAATATAGATAATAATGTTCAAGTTTTTAAATCTTTATTATAAAATGGTACAACTGTTGATTTTTCTGTATCTTCATTATATATAAATATATGACTTCATTTTTTTCTAATAACAATAAAATTGTTTTTTAATAAAAAATTTATAATTTCTTTTGACTTATACTGCTTCATATTCATAAGTTAAAGAATCTACAGAAATTTTATTTTCCTTATTAGCTTTTAATAAAGCAATATCAGACATTGATTCTATATATAATCAAATTGCTTCTTTAATATTATTCAATGCCTCTTTTTTAGTATCTCATTCAGAAATACATCAAGGTAGTTCTAAAACAGAAACAGAATATCAAATCTCTTCTTCCATAAAAATTAATGTGTATACAGCTTTCATATTTTCACTAATATTATTTAATAATAATTTCCCTTAATTATATAGTTTTTTATTTTTTTTCAATACTTTTTTAAGCTTCTTCTTTTTTATTAGCTAATTGTCAGCAAGCAGCTGCAATATCATCTCACATTGTCATTCTAACAGTTGAAATTACTCAATATTTATCAAGTAATATTTTTTGAAATTGATCAATAATTACTTTTGGAGTAGTTTTATATCAAGTACTGTCAGTTCCCTCTCATTCATTATATGGAATAAAATTAACATGAGCTAATTTTCATTTTAACATTTTTCATAATTGATCAGCTAAAATCAAACTATCATTTATTCAATGAATCATTATATATTCATAAAAAATTCTTTTATTTGTTTCTTTTGTATAATTATCCAAAGATAACATTAATTTATCAATAGGATAAGTGTGATCAACTGGCATAATTGATCTTCTGACTTCATCATTTGGAGCATGTAAACTTACAGCTAAACTTGTTTGAGGAAAATCTCTAGTAAATCTTTCAATTCAAGGAATAATTCAGCAAGTAGAAACTGTAACTCTTCTATTACTCATATCTAATTTTTTTTGATTTGTAGCAACTTCTATAGAATATTTAACATTATCATAATTAAGCATTGGCTCTCACATTCACATATAAACCATATTTCTTAAAGATAGAGATTCTCATTCATGAAGAAGTTTTGCAGCATTAATTATTTGTTCAATAATTTCATAATCTTCTAGATTTTTTAATAAACCTAATTTTCAAGTTGCACAAAAAGTACAAGCCATAGGACAACCTGCTTGACAACTAACACATAAAGTTACTCTTCAACTTAAATGTCTCATAATAACTGATTCTATAAATTCTCACGTGTAAGTTTTATAAAGAGTTTTAGTAGTTTGACCATTTTTTGAAGTAACTTGTGTATCAATAATTAAAGTTGATACAAAAAAATTATCTTTTAATAATTTTCTTAAATCTTTAGGAATAGTTTCTATTTTATCAAAATCTGTGATAAAATTTTTATAAATAGCATTCTCTATTTGCTTATACCTAAAGGGTTGAAATTTATTTTCTTTCATAATTTCTTTAACCTTTTCTTCATTATGTATCGAATATTTTTGCATATTTATTTTTTTTATATATAATTTTACTAAATTTACTTTATTTTTTTGATTTGTAAAGATGTTTTTAGATAAAAAAGCAACTTCTATTATAGAAGCTATGGTTGTTATATTAATAGTAGTAACTTGAGTTATATGAATGTTTAAAGTTTATACCAATTCTCAGAAGTTATCTGCTTCAACAGCTAATAAAATTCAAGCTATTCAAATAGCAAGAGAATGAATAGAAGGTGTGAAAAATATAAGGGATACTAACTGGATTTTATTTGCCTCAGATAATAAAAACTGCTGGAATGTTTTTGATTATAATAATTCTTGTATTTGAGATACTTCTAGTGATAAAAATAAATTTGATATTTTAGCTTGAAGTTATAAAATTTCACAAAACTCAGATAATAGATGGTATTTAGATCTTAAAAGAACTACTGAAACTTTATTTTCAAAATCTGACTATAGAAATGAAATGGAAGTATGATTAGATATAAATTGATTTTTTACTCAATCATGAGCAGTTTCAGAAATTATTCCACTTTTTACAAGAGAAATAAAAATAAGTTATACTACTAATTCTAATGATCCAAAAATGGAAGTAATTTCTGTTGTAAGATGGAAAGATTTAGCTTCAAATAGACCACATAAAGTTGAATTTAAAAGTATTTTGACTAATTGGAAGAAATAAAAAAATCCTGAATAAAATTTAGGATTTTTTTAAGCATAAGAATATTTAATATTCTTTTTCTCCATATATCTTTCTTTATCAATTTTATTTATTTATTGAAAAGCTTGGTCCAAATAATTAGTATTTAATCTAATTTCTTGCTTTAATTCAAAAGTCTGAGAATCAATTTTTGAATCTAATTTAACCATTTGTATTTTTAATGTAGAAACATCTTGCTTTAATCAAGAAACATCTGTTTTCAATTCAGAAACATCTGTTTTCAATTCAAAAACATCTGTTTTCAATTCAGAAATATCTCCTTGTATATTATCAAGTGCTTTTAAAACCTTACTTTCAAATTCTTTATTACTCATAATTATTTTTATATTTAATAATTTAAATTAAATTTCTATTTGTTATATAATTAAAGTATATTTCATTTATATATAATTGCAAATCTTTTTTTAATTTTCTTTAGAATATTTTCTTTTTTTAAACTTTTTCTTTTTTCAATAACTTATCTTTCATTTGAATAAAAGATCAAGATCATTTATATCAATTTGTATTTAAATATAGATTTAAATTAGAGGAATCAATAACACTTGAAGAATTATTGATATTATTTTTATTAAAAATATCTTTTCCATTCATTTGTGGATTTCAAAGTATTTTAATAAAAAAATCAGTAAATTTTTCTTTATATCTACTCCCTAGATAATCATCTCAATATCAGGTATAACCTAAATCTCCATTTTCTAAGTCAACATTACTATCAAATCAATATAAATCTGGATTTATATTGATATTATTGATTAATTGTTCAGTAATATACTGTGGCACCAAATCAAAACCAATTTTAGATAAAAATTTAAGAGTTTCTTTTTGTTTTTTTTCCTTCTCTTCTATTGTTTTCTTTTCTTTTAAGACATATTTTTTAATTTCTTTATTACTCTTTAAATAATTTTCTTTTTTATCATTATATTCTTCTTTTTGTAATTCAATTTCTTGGTTTAAGTCTTCAATACTATTAAATCAATTTTCATTTAATAAATTTCAAATAACTTCATCATTTCAACCATTATTTTTTATTTCAATAATTTTATTTTTTAATTCAACATTTTTAAAATATTCATTTCAGCTTTCCATTAATCATTTATACTCTTCTTTTAATTCTTTAGTTTTTTCTTTAATTTCTTTTATATTAATATTACCAGTTTTTAATTTAAAACCATTTATTCAAACAGTAGAAAATGTAGCTATATCTCAATCAATTTTAATCAATTCTCAATCTTTTCCAATATATTCTCAATCAGAATTAATTTTAACCCCTTCAGTATTTAAAACCATTTTAGCAATAGATTTAGAGCTAAAATCATTAGGTTGATTAGATATAGCAATAAGTTTTAGTTTTTGAGAAATCATAGGAGAAATTTTACCCAAATCTTTTACAAAATTATAAGCCTCTTTATAATTTCAAGATTTTTTAGATTTTTCCAAAAAGTCCTCCAAATTATTTCATTTCAATAATTCACTGGTAATTATATCCAAACCATTTGTTATTTTTTTAATATCACCACTTTTTAATAATTCTTCAACACCATTTATATAATAAAAGTTCTCTGAAATAAATCTCTCATGCTTTGAAGCAATACTAATTTTTTCTTCAATTATTTTTTCATTATTAGATTTTTTAGTTTCTATTATTTTGTCATTTTTATCTGTCATACTTTTATTTGTAGATTTTTTAGTTTCTATTATTTTGTCTTTTTGTTTACCGTTTTTATTTTCATTATTTTTATTTTCTTCTAAGATAAAACCTTCTTTTGTAATAAAATCTATTTTTCTATTTGATAAAATAGATTTATCTTTAGATGATAATCAATTACTATTTAATAAATCATTTGTTTTATCTATAATATAATCTAATTCTCCTAAATCATCCAAAATATCTATATTAATTTTTTCAACTTCATCAATTTCACCTAATAAATCTAAATTATTATTTCTTATTTTTCATAACATATAATTTAATTGTTCTTTATTAATAGGCATTCATTTATATTTTCTATTAATTTTATTAATCTGTCTAGTGCTCAATTCAGAAAACAAAGAAAAAACTTTATCTTCTAATTTTTCATCATTAAGTCAAGTAACCATATTAATAAATTCCTCATAGTTTTCATATCAAGATAATTTATTTTGAATATTACTTAAATCTTTTATATCATCATTCAATTCATCAACTATATCTGTTATTTCATAATTTTCAGTTAATATTTTTTCTAATTCATCAATATTTAATTCATTTTTCCCTTCTTCAACATCTATTTTTAAATTAGTTAAATCAGATTTAGAATTATTCATAATATCTTTGTGTTCTGAATCACTTTGTGCATTTAACTCTCTTATTTCTCTTTTAAAAATATTTATTACTTTTGCAATTTCTTCCTTAGTTTCATCTTTTAAACCTTTAGATTCATATTTTTTTAAAATACTATCCTGTAATTTTTTTTCACCATTTAAAGAAGCATTTATCAAATCTTTTATAGATAAATTACTTCATTCATTATTCTCAGGATTATTTCATACTCATTCTGGAGGCATAAAAAAATAGAATTAAAATTAATTAATCCTATCATAACATATTTTCCAATACAAAACAAATTATTAACTCCTTCAACCAACTTCTATAAATCTTTCCATAGATTTAATATACTTATTTAATTTTTCAATTTCTTCCATTTGTTCCTTTAATATTCATTTTCTTCACGCTATTATATCATCTTGCTCCTTTAATATTCATTTTCTTCACGCTATTATATCATCTTGCTCCTTTAATATTCATTTTCTTCACGCTATTATATCATCTTGTTCCTTAATTTCTTCCATTTGCTCTTTTAATATTCATTTTCTTCACGCTATTATATCATCTTTTTCCTTTAATATTCATTTTCTTCATGCTATTATATCATCTTTTTCCTTAATTTCAGCTTTAATTCTTGCAATTTCTTCTAATAATCTTTTTTTCACTACTTCATAATCCATTTCAAGTTGAATATTTTGTTCATTTAAAAATTTATGAACTTCATTTATTCATACTATATCTGGATATAATTCAGTAAGTATCTTTTTAAGTCATTCACATTTTACTTCTGATAATCATAAATCATCAATATCTAAAAGCATTGTCTTATAATTTTCATTTAAACCACTTCTAATCATTCATATATCTTGTAATAGATTTACAATGTCTTCTATAAAATAACCTAAATCTTTAGTCTCTTCTGAAAGTCAAGAAGGGTTTTTAAGTTGAATATCATCTAGTATAATATCAGATATTTTTTGAACAATTTCTTGATGTTCTGGACTTAAATTTAAATAACTAGAAACTCAAACTTTTCATATTAAATATTGTAGATTTCATTTAAATGTTGGATTATTCTCTTTAACTAAACTTCAATCTTTATTAAAAGGTAATGTTTGTGGATAATCTACTCAATTTCATTCAAAATAATGTTTCATAATTTCAGGAGAAAGTTCTGCTGTGTGGGGTAATTTTGAAGTATCAACTTTAATTTGATTACCATTTGAAAATTCTAAAGCTAATTTCATTAATTCACTTTGTGTTAGTTCATCTCTTTTAAGTGGTTCTTCTAATATATTTAAAGCTGCCTCTGGTATAACTACTCATAATTCAGCTAATGCTCTTTTTCAAGCATCAATTTGTTCAGTACTTGCCTTTTTAACAATTACTGTTTTATTTCAATCAACTCAATCAAAATCTATATGTGATATATCTGCTGTAGCTAAACCCATAAAATAATATTTATAAAATTAAAAATCTTCCTTTTTTTTCTATTTATAAAACAATATTAACATAAAAACACAAAAAAGCAAATAAAAAAGGCTCTTTTCGTGATAGCAGGAAAAATACCATCTAAATTTCAAGTTTTTTCAAACAAAATCTAGCAGTTAATTTTTTGATATACATAACTTTTGAAGAAAATCAGTGTGAAACTCTTTTTGCAACTTTACAT
>JAUZRO010000152.1 GCA_030950465.1 Candidatus Altimarinota bacterium
TGATTTTACAAAAGAAGATAATGCTTGTAAATGACAAACAGCTTATATTATAAGTAGAAAAGATAATATAGTTTTTTCTTGAAAAGAATCTATTGATACTAATGGTAAAAACACAGGACTATCTTATTCTTGGTTAGTATGACAATGAAAATATAAAACAGGACAAAGTATTAATGAAAGATTTGATGAATTAGGTTGTTATAGAGTGAAATTAACTGTAAAAAGTGAAAGAGAAAAATCTACAAGTTTTTCAGACATATGGGTAAAAGTTAAAAATATGAATCCTACAATTTCAGGATTAAAAATTTCAGCAGTTAATTTAGAAACTGATCCAGTAATTGTGACTGTTTCAGCTCTTGGAACAAAAGATCCAGATGGAGTTATTCAATCATATTTATGGTATTATACTACAGATATAGATAATGAAGCTCAAGATTTTAGGATTACAAAAACTCCTTCAACAGCTTTTGTTATTCCAAAAATTCAAGGTACATATTATTTTTGAGTAATGTTAAAAGATAATAATGGGGCAAAAGTTAATTCTGAAGATTTAATAAATAAAATTTGAAATAATTTTATAGAATTACAATGAGATAATTCTAATACTCCATTAATTGATTTTACAACTTCTGATTCATCTGTTTCAATTTGAGAAGAAGTAAGCTTTAGAGCAATTGCTAAAAATATTAGATGAGATTCTATTGAAAAAACAGCTAAATTTTCATGGGATTTTGATTGAGATTGATTTTATGATGAAGAATCAGATAAATGAACAATTACTCATAAATATAAAAAATCTTGAACTTTTTATCCAAAAGTAAAAGTTAGAAATAAAGGTTTTTCAAATACAAGAACTTTAACTATGAGTGTTTCTAATAAATTAGTTTCTGATTTTAAATATATATCTATTTGAAATAAATTTATTTTTGTTGATACTAGTAAATGAACAATTGATAAAAATTCTTGGGATTTATGAGATTGAACAAAACAAGAAGATAGAGAAAAATTTATTCATAAGTATAATGATAAAGAATCAACTCATTTTGTAGAATTAACAGTAGCAGAGTGAACAAAAGTTAAAAAAATTACAAAAGAAGTAGAAAAAGATTTAAGAAATTTAATTAAAACTAGAAAAACTGGTCTTAATGTTTTTACTTTTCCAGCATTAAGTAGTAATTGAACTATTATATTACTAGAAGAAGATGATATATTTATATATTTATGAGAATCAAAAGGAAATTTTCAATTTTATGGAATTGATTATGATATAGATAATGATTCAGATATTAACTGATGAGCAGATGATGATATAGACAATATAAAAAATTCTAGTTATAAAACAGGTTCTCCAGAAAAAATTATTTTAAATAATCAAAGAGAACAAACTATTAGATTATTTCTTTTAGATGAAGAATGAAATACAATTGATTCTAAGGATATTCAAATAATAAAAGAATATATTGAAGAAGAAAAAGAATTAATAATTTGAGAATTTAATTGAGTGACTGACAAAGAAAAAGCTAAAATTGAAGATTTAAAGATTTCTCTTTCTAAACTTCCTCAAAAAGATAGAATGAAAGCAATGCAATTTCTTAATAAATTGCAAGAAAGTTGGTGAGATGAAACAGAAAAAGTTAGAACTATTATTTCTTTTGAAGAATTCATATACTCTACTTGATATGAAAATTCTGATAATATAATTGATTTACTAGAATCTCTTATATCAGAAGATAATAGTGATGAAAGAACTGTTGCTTTTGAAGCATTAAAAGCTCTTATTCCAAATGATATTCAATGTAGTGTTGAAACAGGTACTTGTAAAGAATCTTTGATAATAAAATTAGAACAAATAAAAAATAGTACTAATATTGAAGAAAATAAAAAAATATGAGCAGACTTTTGAATTATAGGAAAAGATAAAAATATGACTGTAAAACAAAAAACTGATTTTAAAGGAATATTACAAATATTAATATATTGAGGTATTAATACTATTCCACAAGATATAGTTGATGATCAGGGTAAAGATGATAAAGAAATATCTGGAACAGAAGAATCTTCAGAAGAATCAGAGTTAGGTTGATTTTTGAAAAATGTTGGATGGTGGATTGCAGGTATTGTAGGTGTTATTATATTTCTAATGCTTATATTTTGGATACTTGATTTTCTTAAAAATAGAAAAAATGGAGAATCTTTTGAAGATTTTGTAGATAATAAAACAGGTGATGAAGATATTTTATGAGATTTTTCAGATCCATTAGATGAAAAAAAAGAAGAAATAAACCCCAACCCCTTATCAGGGGCTAAAGAGGAAGAAAAACAAACTATAATTCCTAATAAAGAAATAAGTTTTTCTAAAACAAAAGAAATTAAAGAAGAAAATATAGACCCTTTATCAGAGGTTAAAGAAGAAGAAACTACAGAAGACATTCCAGATTGGTTGTCTTGAAATGTAGAAGAAACAAAAGTAGAAGAAGAAGTTGAAACAGAAATTAAAGAAGAAAATAAAAAACAAGAAGAAGATTTTTGATTTTCTTTAGATGTTCCTAAAGAAGAAAAAGTTGAAGAAAAAGTTGAAGAAAACCCCAACCCCTTATCAGGGTCTAAAGAGGAAGAAACTACAGAAATTAAAAAAGAAGAAAATTTAGATTTTGATATTGAAAAAGAAACTTCAATAGAAGAGGAAGAAGATAATACTCCTGATTGGCTAAAAGATTCTTTAACAGAAAAACTTCCTGAAAGAAAAGAAGAAAACTCTGAGGTCTTATCAGAGGCTAAAGAAGATATTGAAGAAATAAAAAAAGAATCTGAAATTGAACCAGTTATAATTGAAGATAAAAAAGAAGAAGAATTAAAATTAGATACTGATGATGATATTCCAGATTGGTTAAAATGAAGTTTAGATGAATCTTCTAAAAAAGAAGAAACTAAAAAAGATAAAGTTAAGTTAGATAATGAAGATATACCAGATTGGTTAAAAGAAAGTGTAGAAGAAAAAAAGGAAATTAAAAAAGAAAACCCCAACCCTTTATCAGGGGATAAAGAGAAAAAAGAAAAAAAATCTAAAGATTCTGATTCTACTAAAAAAGATGATGAATTATGGGATGATTGAATGACTGTTCCTGATTGGTTAAAAACAGATTAAAAATCTTTTTACAAAACAAAAAATAATACTACTATAATAGTATTATTTTTTATTATTCTTAAATAAATGTTTATATATATGATTGTTTGAAGTATAGTTTTATTTTTCTATTCTTGCAATATTTGAATAGATGAAAAAATAGTACTGGTTCCTGAAATTAAAAAAGTAAGTATATGAAGTGGTAGTATAATAGAAAAATATGATTTTGAAAAAGATACTTCTATTACTAAATATGTAGATAATAAAATAAGTTTTAATGATAAAAACTATATTCCAGAAACTTTACTACAATTAAAATGAGAGTATTTGATAGATACAAAAAATAATCAAAAAGTTAGAAAAATTACATTAGAAAATATTAATAAATTATCAGAAAATTTTTATAATACTTTTTGAGAAAAATTAAAAATTATTTCAGCTTATAGAAGTTATAATTATCAAAAGGGAATTAAAGATAGAGGATGTTCAGATGCTTTCTGTGCAAAAGCTTGATTTAGTGAACACCAATCTGGTTTAGCTATTGATTTATGGGAAGCTACAAATGAAGATAGATTTAAAGATGATGAAGAATTAAAAACATATTTTGATTGGATGAAAGATAATTGAAACAAATATGGTTTTACAAATACTTATCAAAAATGAGTAGAAATAGATTGATATGAAGTTGAGCCTTGGCATTGGAGATATGTTTGAATAAAATTAGCAACTTCTCTTAAAAAACAAAAATTAACTTTTGTAGAATTTTATTATAAAAATAACTTTAAATAAATGCACAGTGAAACAAGTACTCTTAGGGTATATATTTGGCAGACAAAAAAATGGTGAAAAATGCTTTCTAAATCTAATCAAGTAGAGGCAATTTTTAATATTGATAATATTCAAATAGAAAAAAGAAGCCTTTGAATGAAACAGTTTTGATTTTTTATTTTAGGTATTTCTTTATCAGAAATATCAGATATAAATACTTTAAATAAAATTAAAATTTTAGCTGAAAAAGAAAAAGTTCTATTTACTCAAATAGAAACTATTAATTATACTTGAAAAGAAGAAAATATTTATAAAGAACTTTTTAAGGAAAATATTTGATATTATAAAAAATTTATAACAAGATATACTGCTGTCATTGATTTAGAAAAAACTGAAGAAGTTATTTTAGCTGATATGAAACCAAAATGAAGATATAATATTAAATTAGCATTAAAGAAAGAAATTGAAGTAAAAGAAGTAGAAAACAATAAAGAAAATATAAAAAAATATTATGATTTAATGATTGAAACTACTTCAAGAGATAATTTTTCAGGAAATAGTTTAGATTATTATATTACTTTTTTGAAAGAATTAGAGAATTCAAAATTACTTTTAGCTTATAAAGATTGAAAAGTAATATCAGGTTGAATTTTTGTTTTTGATAAAGAATTATCAATTTATTACTATTGAGCAAGTACTTCACAAAAAGAATATAGAAATATGATGGCTCCATATTTAGTCCAATGGGAAGCTATTAAAATAGCTAAAAAAATGAATTCCAAAATATTTGATTTTTTATGAGTTGCTACACCAAATTCTATAAATGATCCATTAGAATGAGTGACAAGTTTTAAAAGAAAATTAACTCCAGATATAAGAGAAGTAAGTGAAGGTTATATTTTTATAAATAGAATTTTTATTTATAGAATATTTAAAATTATAAAAAAAATAAAAAGTATTATTAAATAATACTTTTTATTTTTTTACTTATTTTTTCTCTACATCAGAAACTTTATCTTTTCAACTTTTCCATGCATAATACCATAAAGATGTTGTGAAAATTTCTAGTACAGCAGATAAATAACTGATAAAAGCAATTAGAATTAAAAATAATATAGTCAATATTATTATAGATATTGTAAGAAAAATTTTAGTTGTAAAAAATCATATAGCTAAAGATATTAAAAAGGGGAATATTAATAATATTATAAAATTAAATATTACTCTGAAATTTAATAAAAATATAAGAAAATATAATTTTGCTGTAGTTTTTAAATTGAGAATAGCTATTTTTGATGAATTTCAAATTGCTTCAAAAACTTTTTTATTTTCTAATACTATCTCATATTTAGTATAAGAAAAGAAAATATTTATGAACATTGAAAAAATAAAGATTAGTAAATATCACCAAGATATTTGAGTTATATACTCAATTCAAACTAATCTTAATGTAAATAAATAAAAATTAATAATAGATAAAAATCTAAATTTAGAGAACATTTGATCATATTCAAATATTGGTAGAAATTTATAAAGTCATACTCATAAAACATCACTAGTACTTATGTTTTTTTCAAATCATTCTTTTTCTTTTCTGTCTATATATTTTATTAATGCTCACTCAAATACTGGAACTAAAAAGATATATAATAATAATAATATTAAAGCTATAATTATTATTTCCCAAAAATAACTTGTTTCAAAAAAATGTAGTATCAAATTAAAAGCTTCATTTTCTTTTCCAACAATAACTATATAGGTATAAACTGTTTGATATATAAGTATTACAGTTAAAAAAAGAATCCCTAAAATTCAAGGTAAAAAATACATTTTTTTCACCTTATCATCTAGAGCTATTATTTTCCAAGAAGGAAGTATTATTTCTTTTTTAAAATTCATTTTTTTTAGAATAATGATTCTACTAAAAATTTAATATATCAATTAAAAGTTTTATTATCAGTAATTATTTTTTTATCTTCATTTACATAAGATTTATAAATTGGTTCAAACCTATAAAAATCTTCAGATAACTTATTATTTAATATATATCATTTAATATTCTTATCTACTAAATTAGATAGAATAGGGGTATATAGTGTTTTTGATAAATTATTTTCTGTTATAATCTTTAGTACTTTTTTCTCTAATAGTATTTTTTTATCCTT
>JAUZRO010000153.1 GCA_030950465.1 Candidatus Altimarinota bacterium
GAATATTTCTGATGAAGTTAGAGATGATTTTATAGATGAGAATATTTGAGAAGAATTAAAAGTTTTGATTGAAGTGGTAACCCAGCCCCAACCCCTCCCTAGCAAGGAGGGGAGTTCAAATCTAAAATGGAAATGATGGACTCAAAATTATATTGAAGCAAATGAAAGTAATTTTAAAATTATTTCTGGAAAAATATGAAAAAATGAAATAGTTATTTGAAAATTAATAAAATAAAAAAGACAAGGGGCTAAAGCCACCTTGCTGGTGTTCTAATAGTTATGAATTATTTTTACATAATATTTTATACACTAACAAGGTGGCTTTAGCCCCTTGTAAACTATATAACTCTAAATAAGAAATATGTTCTATATAATAGTAATAAGTTGAGTTTTTTTAGATTTAATATCTAAAAACTATGCTTTAAATAATTTTGAAGAAAAAATAAAGATTTTTTGAGATTTTTTATATTTAAAGCAAATTTATAACCCCTGAATTGCTTTTTGAATAGAAATTCCAACTTTTTTATTAAAATCTGGAACTTTTTTGTTAATTATTTGAATTTTTTTGTATTATAGAGTAGAATTAAAGTGAGAAAAAGAATTAAAAAATAAAAATATTTTAAATATCAGTTTTTGATTAATTATTTCTGGAGCACTTTGAAATGCTTATGAAAGAATTTTCAATGAAAAAGTAATTGATTTTATAGGAGTAAAATATTTTAGTATTTTTAATTTAGCAGATAGTTTTATAACTATTTGAGCAACAATTTTAATTTATTATTATTATAAAAAATGAGTTTCTGACCAAGAAAAATAATTTTTCAAGATATATTAGTTAGTTCAATATGAGCGTTAATTGCAGGTTTTTTATGAAGTTTACTGATTTTAGCAATTACATTTTTTAGTTCTGGAGTATTAGATATTTCTTGAACTTTCAAAACATCATTTCAATGAATCTGAGAAACAAGTTCAATATTCCCTCTTGCACTATCTTTAATAACTTTTATATGAACAAGTTTAACTATTTTTTTAACCTATATTTTACTTTGAATGATTAGTCCAGAAAGATACAAAAGAAATTTAATTATTTTCTGACAAATATCTCTTTTTGGAATATTAACTTATATTTTTTTTACTCCATTATATATTTATTTTGGACTTCAATCATATCAAAATATTATTTATATTTTCATAATCCATACATTAATTGTAACTTTTGGAACAAGTTTGATACTTGAAATTATGAATAATTATAGACATATTTTAATATGAGT
Source organism: Candidatus Altimarinota bacterium (assembly GCA_030950465.1). Lineage (GTDB taxonomy): Bacteria > Patescibacteriota > Gracilibacteria > BD1-5 > UBA6164 > CALLPO01. Next base: position 1,275 of record JAUZRO010000153.1, read on the forward strand.
TTATTGAAGTTTTATATGATTATTTATTGCAAGTTGAATATCTCTTTTAATATTTAACAGCTTCCCTGAAGGAACTGCTAAATTATTTTCACTAATAATTCTACTTCCACTTATTAATTTCTCAGTAACTTTTTTTAAACAATTATTCGAAATAACTTATTATAAATATTATCTAGCAACAAATCATGACCAACTTTGAGATATTTTTTATCAAATAGAAATGGAGGAAAAAGAAGAACTAAGACTAGAAGAAGAAAAAAATATGATTTAAATAACTTTTTATATTACTATCAAGCAAAAACTAAATCAAGTTCAGGACTAATAAAGTTAAAAAATAAATTATATCCTGGACTTAAAATAAATAGCTTTATCAAGGGTCTTTAGCCCCTTGATTTTATTTTATGCTTGATAGTAACCTTTTTATTTAAAATAAGATTTTGATTTTTATTATATAAAACTATAATAAATATAGATATAAATTAATTAAAAAAAAATGATAAATATTGTAAAACAAACTATAGACTTTTATTTACAAAAAATGAGAGCCCCACTGGTTAATGAATTAAAAATAAGTAAAAGTGAATTATTAACTACTAAATGAAGTTGTTTTGTGACAATTTTTTTGAATTGAGAAGTTAGATGAGCTGCTTGAAACATTAAGGAAATTAAAAATTCTATAGCTGAAGAGCTAATAGAAAATACTATTGAAGCTATTGTTTGAGATTCTAGATTTGATAAATTAAGTATTTGAGATTCTACAAGTATAAAAATTAGAGTTGATTTAATCACAAATAGAAAAGTTTTAGCAAGAACTGATGATGAGGCTAAAAAATGAATAAACACATTAGCTAAAATAGATCCAGTAAAAAATTGAATAATAGTTATAAAAAAAGATTACTCTAACACTACAACTATTTTACCAAATATAGATTCTAAACTTATTACAGGTAAAGATTATATATGAATACTATCAGCAAAATTATGAGAAACATTTGATGAAAACAAATATATTATTTATGAAATTGAAACTAAAATAGAAAATGATTATTAAATAAATTTATTATACTTGTTTTTTAATTTTTTATGTATAATATATAGAAAATATAAATAATTTTAAAATATATGAAAAAATTTGGTAGAGAAATAATTCTTGGAAAAATACAAACTGGAGAAAATTTTGGTTTTTTTATACCTGATGAAAGAGGTAATTACTGAGGTGACTTTTATGTAAATAAAAAGAATTTTGGTGGTGCTAATAATTGAGATTTAGTTAAGGCACAAGAAATTCAATCTAGTTGAAAAAAGCCTGAAGTAAAAATTATTTCAGTAAAATGAAGTGAAAATGAACAAAATGAAAGATTTGAAGAAGGAATTTTTAGTTTCAGTCCAGACTGAAACTGGGGTTTTGTAGATACTATTTGAAAAAATGGTATTTGAGAATGATATTTTATCCATTCAAAAAATGTTTGAGAAGCAAAGTATTGAGATTTTGTAAAAGCAAAAATTGAAAGAAAGAATTGAAAATTTGAATGAAATATTGTAAAAATATTAAAAGATAAATTTGAAACTATTGATTGAATTTATTCAAATGCTTGAGAATTTGGTTTTGTAAAAGTAAAATCATGAAAAGATATTTTTATTCCAAAAAAATGGAATTTTAATACAGAAGACAAACAAAAAGTAACAGCTAAAATAATTAATAAAAATGGTAGAAGACCAGAATGAATAATTATTACAAAAGAAGAAAAAAAATAGTAAAGCTAAAAAACATCTTTTTAGCTTTTTTTATTTTACAAAATATGCTTTTTTTACTATAATAAATATAGTATTAATTAAACAAAAATAAAAATGAAAAATAAAAACCAAATAAAAGCAATAAAAGATTTTATAGTTACTGCTGAAAAATCATTAAAAAATGCTAAAAAATTATTAACTGATTTAATTAATGATAATGAATTGCACTTAAATAAAACTGTGGAATTAGATGTTTCTTGATTACATTCATATTCTAGTGAAGATTCTAAAATTATAGAATGAGTTTTTACTGGAGAAGATATGTATGGAGTTGATTGAGAAAAATACCCTATTCCTGCAAATTATGCAAGTAAATCAAAAATGGTTCAATGAGATAAATTAAAACTTACTATTGCATGAAATGGTAAAATGTTATATAAACAAATTTCACCAATTGAAAGAGAAATTACAACTTGATTATTAACTGAAGATAAAGGAAAATATCAAGCAGTTGCTCAGTGAAAAACATATGATTTATTAACTGCTGCAGTTACACATTGTTCAGCTAATATTTGAGATAATCTTTCTTTAATTATTCCTAAATGAAAAGATGCAACTTTTGCTGCAATTGATAGTGTTATAGCATAAAAAACTAACAAATTTAAAATTTGTTAGTTTTTATTTTAAATATAAAAAAAGATTTGCAAATTTAAAATAAATGTATAAAATCTCATTGAATAAAATTGCCTAAATTACTCAAACTACCAAGGTATATTTTAAAAAACTTTATATATAAATAATAAAATAAAAATGACTAAATTAGTATTAAATGCTGAAAAAAGAAATCTAGCAGAAAAAACAAAAGTTTTAAGAGTAAATAGAATTATTCCAGGTGTTGTTTATGGGAGAACTCAAGAATCTATATCTATTCAAATGGATGCTTCTGAATTATTAAGAACTTTCAGAATATCATGAGAAAGTAGTATTGTTAATTTAAAAATAAAAGGGTTAAAAGAAGAAATTGAAGTATTATTTCATGATTCTCAATTTGAACCAGTTTCAGGAGATTTTACTCATGTTGATTTTTATGCTCTTACTAGAGGTCAAAAATTAACTACAAAAATTCACTTAAACTTTATCTGAAATTCTGAAGCTATTAAAGAAGGTGCAGTATTAAGTGAAAATGTAAAAGAAATTGAAGTTTCTTGTTTACCAAAAGATTTAATAAAAGAATTTGATGTTGATTTATCTCTTCTTAAAAAAGAAGAAGATGTAATTAGATTATCTGATTTAAATATTGATACTTCTAAATATGATATTCATAATTTACATGCAGATGATGCTATTGCAGTAGCTAATAAAGCTAAGGTAGAAGTTATTTCAGATGAAGCTCCAGAAGATAATATTCCTGAAGAAGAATCTAAAGAAAAAGAAACTAAATAATAAAAACCTTACAGAGTCTATTGACTCTGTTTTTTAATAAATAAATTATATATTATGCAAGTAAAAATATTTTGAGAATGAGAAAAAACTAAAGAACTTTTATTAAAAGTAAAAAATGTTTTAGATGAGCTTGGCTTAGTTGATTTTATAAAAGTAGAAGAAACTAGTGATGAATCTTTAAAAAATGAACTCTGAATAAAAGAAACTCCAGCATTAATAATTGAAGAAGAATCTATAGATTTTAAAGATATCATATTTGAATGAACAATTCCTGGTGATGAAGAATTAAAATCTATGTTTACAAGTATAATATGATGATGAGATACTTGATGATCATGTGGTTCTACAGAAGCTGATGGGTCTTGTTGAACATGATGTGCATGTTAAAAAGAATAATAAAAAAAATATTGATATTAATATCAATATTTTTTTATTATTCTTAAAATTGAGAATAATCTTGCATTTGTTTTTCTGATTTAATTCTTCTAATTAAATCTAGTATTACAGAAACAATAATAATTAATCCTGCTCCTGAAACAATAAAATCAATAGAAGAGCCATAAAATTTTCACATTATATATGGAGCAACAGCAATTAATGCTAGAAATCAACCACCAAATACATTTAGACAACCTGAAACTTTAGAAAAATATTCTTCAGTTTCTACTCCTGGTCTAATACCTGGAATATAACCTCATCTTTTTTGAATACTTTCAGCTATTTGTTCTGTATTAAAAGTAATAGAAACATAGAAGAAAGAGAAACCTAATACAAGTAAAAAATAAGCAATAATCATCGGCCATTCTGGATTACTCATATTAAACCATTTCATCATAAATCCTCAAATTGTTTGAGCAGTTCAAGTAGAATTTGATAATATTTGTCCTAAAATCGAAGGAAAAGTAACTAAAGATACAGCAAAAATAATTGGAACCATACCTGCTTGATTTACCTTAATTGGAAAATAAGATTTTTCTTCTCTACCTGTTCTAGTATAAATAACAGGAATTCTTCTAGTTCATTCTGTAAACTTAACTATTATATATATAATAACTAATGTAGCAATAATCAATCCCGCAAATAAAGGATAATTTTCATTATTAATATGCCCCATAATTACTTGAGGAGTAGCTGCTAATACTCAAGCAGTAATAATTATACTTATACCATTACCTATACCTCTTTCAGTCATAACTTCTCATAACCACATAAGAAACATAGTACCAGTAGTAATAATTGCCATAGCCATTAATACTGTTTGAGTATTAGATGTATATAATATTGTTCAACCTGCTAGAGAATTTAATAAAAATATCATTCAATAAGATTGAGCAATAGCTAAAGGTAGAGTTAACCATCTAGTATATTTAGTAATAACTTTTTGACCAGCTTCACCTTCTTTTTGTAATTCACCTAATTTAGGAACAATTACTCACATTAGTTGTAAGATAATCATTGCATTAATATATGGAGAAAGCCCCATTAATATAATAGAAAAATTATTCATTCAACCTCACATTAAAGCTGAGAAAAAACCTAAACCACTATTCTCATCTTTTGCTAACATAGCTTGTAATCCCTCAGTATTAACACCAGGAACTGGTATTGTTGCTAATACTTTATAAACTAAAACTAGCAATAGCGTAGCTATAATTTTTTGTCTTAAATTTTGAATTTTAAAAACTCACTTAATAGTATCTAACATTTTTATAAATTAATTAATAAATCCCCTACATTATAAGGATTTTTTTTATAATACAAGAAAAAAATATAGTTTTTATGATAAAAAATATATTAGTCAAAAAAATAAAAAAATCTAAAATTTTACAATTTTAGATTTTTTTATATTAATTCAATTTTACCTCCTGCTTTTGCAACAGCTTCAGAAGCTGTTTTAGAAGCTAGAGCTACTTCGATAGAAACTTTAGCTTTTAATTCCCCGTTTCCAAGTAATTTAACAGCATATTTTTTTCTTCTGATAACTTTATTTTCTAGTAAAACTTCTTTAGTAATTTTAGTAATTCATTTTGAAGCTAATAATTCAACATCTGAAAGATTAATAACATTGTATTTTGTCATAAATCTTGCATTTGTAAAACCTTTTAACTTAGGTAATCTTCTGAATAGTGGTGTTTGTCCTCATTCAAACCAGTCTGGAACTCATCCACCTGATCTACAATTTTGTCCATTCATACCTCTACCACAAAATGTACCTTTAGAACCATTTCATCTACCAACTCTTGTTGAAGATTTTCTTGATCCTTGATTTGGTTTCAAATTGTTTAAAGTAATCATTTGTATATTTTTATTTACAAAATACATAGGAAAATATTCCTATTTTTTAAAAGAAGATAAAGCTTTAATTGTTGCTCTAGCATTATTAATTAGGTTCGTAGAACCATATCTTTTAGCTAAAACATCAGTATATCAAGCTACCATAAGAACTTTTCTCATAGCACCTCAAGCGATTATTCCTGTACCTTTTGATGCAGGATGAACCATTACTCTTGCAGCTTTATATTTAACTTTTGATTCATAAGGAACTGTACCATTTTCAATAGTAACTTCAGTAAGTTTCTTTTTAGCATCAGTCATTGCTTTAGCAATAGCATCAACTACTTCCCAACTTTTTCAAGTTCAAAGAGCAACTTTACCTTTACCATCTCAAACAACCATTACAGCTCTAAATCTTAATTGTCTACCTCAAGAAGTAACTCTAGTTACTCTATCAATAGCTAAAAGTTCTTCTCTTAAATTACTTTTTTTCTTTGCAAATTTTCATTTACCTTTTGGAGAAAATGCCATAATTATAGTAATTAGTTAATTAAAATTGTAGTCCTGCTTGTCTTGCTGAGTCAGCCAAAGCTTTAACTCTTCCATGATAAGCAAATCATCCTCTATCAAATACTACTGTTGTAATCTTATTTTCAGCAGCAATTTTAGCAATTGCTTCACCTACTTTTTGAGACATTTCAACTTTAGATCCTGCTTTTTCTAATTTTAAATCAGAAAATGCACCTAAAGTTTTTCCAGTTGTATCATCAATTAATTGAGCATAAATATTAGTATTACTTCTATATATAGATAATCTAGGTCTAGAAGCTGTTCCTGATATTTTAGCTCTAATTCTTATTTGTCTTCTTAATCTTAATGATTTAGTTTTTGACATAATATATTTTTATTATAAAAATTAAATTAGTGTTTATTTACCAGTTTTACCAGCTTTCCTTCTAACATGTTCACCTATATATCTAATACCTTTACCTTTATATGGTTCAGGTTTTTTATTAGCTCTAACTTTAGCTGCGAATTCTCCAACTGCTTGTTTATCAGTTCCTGAGATATGAAGAATAGATTTCTTTTTATCATCAATAGCAACTTTTAAAACAGAAGGAATTTCAATTTCAACTTTGTGAGAATAACCGATACTTAATATTAATTTAGCACCTGCAACTTCAAATTTATAACCAACTCATATAATTTCTAAGCTTTTTTTATAACCAGAAGTAACTCAAACAACCATATTATCTATAATTGATCTAGTAGTACCCCATAAAGCATTAGCATTATCATCTTTTTTAGTAACAGTAATTTCTTTTTCAGAAACTGAAACTTCAATTTTTTCATGAAAATTAAAAGTTAATTCTCATAAAGGTCATTTAACAACAATGTTGTTTCAATCAACTCTTGCTTCAACTTTTTCAAGTAAAATAACAGGAGTTTTTCATATTCTTGACATATATTTTTTTTTAATTTTATAAATTGGATTAGAAAATAATTATTTTCTTCTCTTTTATAATTCATATAAAGTATTCTTAAATTAGAATACTTCACAAAGAAGTTCTCAACCAACATTTAAACTTCTTGCTTCATAACCAGTAATTACTCACTTAGGTGTTGAAACAATAAATATTCCTTTACCATTCTTAGATTTTTTAATATCAGTAGCACCAACATAAATTCTTTGTCCTGGTTTAGAAATTCTTTTAAAGTTAGGTAAATATTTAGTTATTTTTAGATTATTAAGAATAACTTTTATAGATTTTTTACCATCATCTTCGATAGTTTCAAAATCTATAATATATTTATTTTTTTTAAGAATTCTTAAAATATCTGATTTTATTTTAGAGTAAGGGACTGTCATTTCTTCTAGTCTAGCCATATAAGCATTTCTTACTCTTGTTAATAAATCTCCAATTGGATCTATTATCATAATATTAAAATTAATAATTAAACTTATTATAATTTTTTTATTACCAACTTGATTTTCTAACACCTGGTAATTCTCAAGCATTAGCTTTTTCTCTAAAACAAATTCTACAAATATCAAATCTTCAAAGGTAACCTCTAGTTCTACCACATTCACTACAACAGTTAAAAACTTTTGTAGCTTTTTCTGGTTTTCTACCATCAGCCAACGCTTGTAAAAACTTTTTCTTAAGTCTATTTGATTTAGCTATTACTGCTTTTCTTGCCATCTCAACTAAATTAGGAATTAAACATTATTTCTTAAATGGAAATCATAGACCATTTAACAATGCTCTTCAAGCATCCTTAGATTTTGCAGAAGTTTTAACAGTAATTTGTAATCAATGTGTTTTGATTACATCATCATGTGGTACTTCTGGAAAAATTGTATGCTCTTTTATACCAAAGTTATAATTTCATTCTCAATCAAAACTTTTTTTTGAAATTCAACTAAAATCTCTTACTCTAGGTAAAACAATATTAATTAATCTTTCAAGAAAATCATACATTTTCTCTCCTCTAAGAGTAACACTAAGACCTACTGGCATTCCAGCTCTTAGTTTAAAATTAGAAATCGCTTTTTTAGCATACCTTACTGTTGGAGCTTGTCCAGCAATAAGAGCCATATGTTCTTGTAATGAAGAAAAATCTTTATTACCATTTCTAACATAAGTACCTATACCCATATTAAGAACAACTTTTTCTAATTTTGGTACATCCATGACATTACTAATAGATAAATCTTTTTGTAATTCAGGAAATACATCTTTTAAATATTTTTCTTTAAGAGACATCTTAAATTTATTTTACAAAATAAATAATTTTATTTTATTATAAAATCTTTAGCTTCTCAACCTTTTTCTTTTAAAGCTTTTTTAGAAAATCTAAATTTTTTAGATTTTCATTTTTCTTCAATTTTAACAAATCAAACTCTAGTAGGTTTATCTGTAAAAGGACATACTAGCATAACACTAGAAGCATCTATAGCTTTTTCCATTTTTACGATTTGCCCAGGATTTGTTCCTTGCTTTTTAATATGTCTAGTCACAACATTTATACCTTTAACAATAATTTTGTTATTAGAAATGTTAACAGAAACAACTTCAGATTTCACTCCTCTGTCTTTTTCTTTCCCTGACATAATTTGCACTTTATCTCATTTTCTTATTTTCATAAGTAAAAATTAATAAATAATTTTTTATAAAACTTCAGGAGCTAGATTCATAATTTTTTGAAAACCTTTAGCTTTTAATTCTCTAGCTACTGGTCCAAATATACGAGTACCTAATGGATTGTTATTATCATCAATAATTACGCAAGCGTTATCATCAAATCTAACATATGAACCATCTGGTCTTCTAACTTCTTTAGTAGTTCTCACTACAACAGCTTTTACTACTTTTTTCTTTTTAACCCTTCCATCTGGAAGTGCTTTTTTTACTGTAACAACAATAATATCACCAACAGAAGCATATCTTCTATGAGAACCTCATAGAACTTTTATACATAATACTTCTTTTGCTCAAGAGTTATCCGTTACAGTCAATCTTGATTCTGTTTGTATCATTTTCCCTTATTTAAAAAGTTAAAACTTAACTAAGTTTTTCTAATAAAACCCATCTTTTTAATTTAGATAAAGGTCTTGATTCTTTAATAACAACAACGTCTCATTCTTTACAAGTATTACCTTCATCATGAGCATAAAATTTAGTAGTTACTCTGTAACTCTTTTTATACTTAGGGTGAATTTTATATGTTTGAACTTCAACAGTAATTGTGCTATCCATTTTAGTGCTTATAACAGCACCTTTCTTTGTTCTCATAATTATTATCTTAATTAAAAATAATTAATCTACCTTTATATTTGCTATAGTCTTAACTTTAGCAATATATCTTCTTAAGAATTTAATTATATGAGTATTTTTCAATTCTCATTTTTCTTTTTTCATTCTTAAGACAAATAAATTTTTCATACTTAAAGCAATTTCTTCATTTAATCCTTTTTTATCAAGAGAATTTAATTTAGAGTTATCTTTAAGTTTCAAATCTTTTAATT
>JAUZRO010000154.1 GCA_030950465.1 Candidatus Altimarinota bacterium
CATATTCAGTTAAAAATAGTTATAAAGATAAAAAAGATAATAAATCTATTTTTTGTGATAATATTTTCAACTATATTTCAAAATAAATAAATAAATAAAATATTTCATAATAAATGCATATAGCTTCAATGAATAAAATTATACATTATATATTGTAAAATATAATGAACATAATCTCAAGAATTTATATAATAAATACTCATTCAAAACTCGTTTATATTTAAATAATTAAAACTAATAAAAGTAATAAGTATTGAAAGAAGTATTAAAATATTTGAAATAGTTAATTTATTTTGCATATTATTTTTTATTATTAATATATTTGATAATATTATATATTTATGATAGAATAAGTAAAATAATATTTTAAAATAAATAATAATATGCTTGAAAGATTTAAAGACATTTCAAAAGATATAAAAAAATGAGTAATAAATGAAAAAAAAGTTGAAAAAAAAACTAAATTAGAAAAAAAAATAGAAGAAGTAAAAAAGAAATGAATAGAAACAATTATTAATGAAAAAGAAAAAACTTGGGTTGATAAAATTAATTCTTGGTTTAATATGATAGAATTTCTAGAATTAACACAAGAAGAAAAAACGGAAGTTGCTATAAAAGTAAAGGAACAAGCTAAAGCAGATAGATTATATCGGATGGAAATTTTTCTTTCAGGTACTATTGCAAGTTTATGATTATTGTTAAATTCAGTAGCTGTAATTATTGGTGCAATGTTGATTGCTCCATTTTTAAGACCAATTAATGGAATTGCATTTTGAATAGCTAGATGAGAAAAAAAGTTCTTCATTAATTCAATAAAAATTTTAATTATAAGTTCTCTGATTTCTATATTCACAGGTTTTATGATTATGAATATAACGGGTTTATACAAAGAAACTACTGAAATGTTAGCTAGAACATCTCCAAATATTATTGATTTATTTGTTGCAATATTTTCTGCAATGGTTGCACTTTTATCTTTGAGATACAAAAGATTATGAGAATCAGTTGCTGGAGTTGCAATGGCTGCTGCCTTAATGCCACCATTATGAGTTATTTGAATGGAATTAGCATTGTGAAATTATTGATTAGCTTGGTGAGCAACTATGCTTTTTATAACTAATATATTTGCTATTATATTAGTTTGAATTTTAGCTTTTTGGCTTTATGGTTTTACTCCAAATGATTGATGAAAACAAAAAAAAGCTTTTGTAAGAATTTTATTAGTTATATTTTTAATTTTAATTATTTCAATTCCACTTTTTCAAAATTTATCTTATTTAAAAGATAGGGCTTTTGTAGAACAAAAAATAAATAATAACTTATATTTAATACTTAATAAAAAAATTGATCACTTCTCAGTATCAAATATTTCTATAAAAGAATTAACAAAAAATGATATAAAAATAAAGGCAGAAGTTAAAATATTAGAATGAATAAAATTCTATGATTTTTATTCAGATTTTCTAAATAAAAAATTATCAGAAGCAATATGAAGAAAAGTAGAAGTTGAAATTGAATTAACTATAGTTGCTAATATAGTTTCAAAATCTGAAGAAGAAAAATCTATTTTAAAAAATAATGAAATACAAAAAAAATTAAAAGAATTAGATAAGCAAAAACAAGAAGAATATATTAAATATATTCAAGATATTAAAAATAATTTTGAAAAAGAAATTAGTATTAAACTACAAAAAGAAATAGAAGAAAAAATGAAAAAAGAATTTAATATATTATTAGAAGAAAAACTATTAGAATTAAAAAGTGCTGTTAAAATTGATACTTGAAGTTGAAAAGTACTTGAAGAAAAAAAATAATTTATTTAAAAATTAAATTGTCTTTTTTTTTTTTTTGATACAATGAGAAGGAGAATTAGTTTTTAACAATTAATTAAAAAAAGATGGAGAATAAAAAAATAAATATAGGGCAGACACAAGGTACTGCCCCTACAGAATCAGGTAGGGGTGAACCTTGTGTTCACCCTTATAATAAAATGATAAAAGCCTTCACTCTGGTAGAACTAATTGTAGTAATAACAATACTAGCAATTCTAGCAACAGTATGATTTGTTTCATTTTCTTGATATTTAGCCTGAACAAGAGATATAAACAGAGTATCACAATTAAAATCAATGTCTGATGAACTAGAGCTATATAGAACAAAAAAAGATTTACCAACTCCAGATGATTTTGTAGAAATAAGAACAGATGCAACAACTATAGCTTATCAATGATATATCTGAAAAAATGTACTAGAAACAATAGAATATACAGAAAGCTGACTAGACCCAAAAGATAAACAATATTTCAGTTATTATTTAACAAGAAATAAAAAATATTTTCAATTACTGACATTTTTAGAAGAACCAAGTAATGATGTAGTTGCAATTTTTAAAGTCCCTGATAAGGGGTTGGGGTTTTTAAATAAATCTCATGCAACAGATTATACAGATAGATTTCCAAAAACAACAGGTAAAAAGTTATGAATTTTAACAGATATAAATAATACACCAATTCAAGAATTACCAGAAATTAGTAATTCTAATTGAAATACTGGAAGTTGATATTTAGATATATCAGATGTATAGAATATAAATCAATATTAAAGAGTGATGATATTTTATCTTGAACTTGAACAACATTTTCTTGAGCACTTGTAATGTTTGCAAGTGTTTGATGAAAATTTTGTTCAACATGAAATCTTGAAGGCTCTTTTCGTGATAGCAGGAAAAATACCATCTAAATTTCAAGTTTTTTCAAACAAAATCTAGCAGTTAATTTTTTGATATACATAACTTTTGAAGAAAATCAGTGTGAAACTCT
>JAUZRO010000155.1 GCA_030950465.1 Candidatus Altimarinota bacterium
GCTAAAGCCACCTTGCTATATTTTAACAAGGTGGCTTTAGCCCCTTGTAATAAATACTTTTTATGAATTACCTACTTTTTTTTATTACATTTTTTTTCTCAATAATATTATTTATTTTTTACAACTTAAATAATTGATTAAATATATTTTCAAATAATCCAGTTTCTGATTATATTTTTTCAAGTTTAACTTGAAGTTTATTTATAGATTCAATTTTATTTTTAATTATAGCTGTTTTTTTATTTTTATATTTTTCAAGTTTCAAATTAATAAAGTCAAAAAAAATAAAGCCTAGTATAGAACAAATATCTAATTACAATGAGGATAATAAAAATAACATTAATATATTTAAAAAAATAAAACTAAAAAATATTTTTTCTAAATATATATATTACATTTGATTTATTTTATTTTATATATCAATATATTTAATTTTAAAAAGTTTATGAATAGATGAATTTAATTATATAATTTTATTTTTAAATATAATTATATTTATATTTTTCTTTATATCTCATAATGCTAAAATATTTAAAGATTTTATAAAAATAAACACAATACTTTTCTCACTTTACTATATATTTTTATTTTTATATATTTTTACAAATTTAATAGATATTATAAATATTATAGATTTTATTAATACAATATTTATTTTTTGCTTTTTTATAATTACTTTTTATTGAAATTATAAAAATAATTATTTATTAATAAATAAAAATAAATTAATAAATAAAAATATTTTAGAAAACAATATTATAAAACCAGATAGTTCTTTAATATTATATTTTTTTATTTATAGCTTTATAGTTTTTAGTTTTTATTTCAGATTATTATTTATAGATTATTTTCAGTTTTATAATATAGAATTTTCACTAATATATATATATATTAGTATATTTTTAAATATAATTATATATTTTATTTTACAAAAGATTGAATTTTTTAGTAATTCAAAATATATATTAAGGGCATTAAGTTTTCTTTTTTGATATATTGCAATGATTTTTTGATTTATATTTTTTATAAAAAATAT
>JAUZRO010000156.1 GCA_030950465.1 Candidatus Altimarinota bacterium
TCAAACTATTAAAAGAAGAGCTAGATGATTTAGAAATTTTGAGAATTTTAAGACTATGATTTATTTAAGTATTTGAGATTTTGAAGTGAGTGTAAAATAGATATTCTACCTAATTGATTTAAGGAAGAGCCTAAATAATTTTCATAAAAATCTGTAATATCTCCATCATTTAATTCTCATCAATTTGATTCACAAAATAAAATTGTTGCTTCATCTGTTTGTCATACATAATCTACTCAATCTAAAGCACAGGATAAATCTCATTCTTCAGCACAATAATCTTTTAAGTCTCAAGAATTATCTCTAGTTTGTTCATAATTTTCTACTGGAGAAACTGCCTTTTGTTGTTCCTCACAAACTAATTCTACAGGTATAATCCAACCATTTTTAGTACACTCAAATCATACATCTTTTATTTTCTTTCAAACAGCATAGCCATTATTTAAAAAAGTTTCAAGTGAAGCTCTAAAATCTCAAAAATAACAAATAGTTTGATATTTATTCATTAAAGTATCATCTCAATTTCTTCTTTCCTCACCAGATTCTTCATCTATAGAACTAGAATATCTACATACAAGACTTTTATCTAAATCTCAAAATTTTGACATATAATTATCGTTACAGTCTTCAGATGTATTTTTATCATATTCTTCTTCAAATGAAATCCAACCATTTTTAGTACATTCTAATTTAGTTTCTCAAGACTTTGCTCAAATTGAATATTTTTTTTGTAATACATCCTCAAATGAATCTCCACTTTATAATAAATAACAACTAGTTTGAGATTTATTCATTAAAGTATCATCTCAATTTCTTATTTCTTCACCAGATTCTTCATCCATAGAACTAGAATATCTACATATATAATCATTATATAGATTTCAGAATTGTTTCATATAATTATCGTTACAGTCTTCAGATGTATTTTTATCATATTCTGGATTTTCTCAATCTTCTGGTTCAATAATTTCTCAATCTTCAGTTATTATAATTTTTTTATTTCAATCTTTTTTATATACATCATAGTTTTTGATTAAATATTCTACTGTGTAAACTTTTTCATACACAAAAATAACATCTTTTCATCTATATTCATTATTTTTTGAAATATCTCAGTTTTTCTTTGTATAATTAAATCTCATTATAATATTTGTATTTAAATTACAAACAAGCCATGTTTCAAATCAATTTTCATGAGTTTTTTTACTTTTATTAATATAATTATTTTTCAAAAAATATTCACCTTTATAAACACAAGAGTTTTCAACTCTATATTCTATTATATTTTTTATTTTATATTTTAAAAAATATATAATATTTAGTTTTTTCTCACTTTCTTGATATTTTTCTTTTAAATCATCTAAAATTTTTACTACTTTTTTTAAAGTACTAATTTTATTAGAAGATAACCATTTATCAAGTAAATCTAATTTTTCTACTTTTAGACCAGTTAATTCTTCAAGTCTTATATTTAATTCATATTTTAAAAAATTTAAAATATATTTTTGTTCTAAATCATCAGTATTTTGAATTGCAAAATCAATTTTTACTAAAGATTCACTAACTAATTCTATATTAAATTCTCAAAAAGAATCAACATATATTTCTAAGCTTTTTAAAGTTGATTCATCAAGTCTATCTAAATATGGGTTATCCTCACTTATAGCCATTACATTATTTACAGAAAAAGTTCATAAAACTAATATAAAAAATGAAAGTAATACTTTTTTTAACATTATAATTATTGTTATTTATTAAAAATCTTTTTAACAATAACATATTAAATATATAATTGCAAAAAAATAAAAGAATATATATAATTCTATTGATTTTAAGTAGTTTTTCACTATTATATTAATAAGTATTTTATTTGTTTTTTAAAAAACTCCTTTTTAGTATGAATTATTCTAAATTTCAAAAAGCTATTACTAGTATAATTATACCATTTTTCTTTTTTGGGATGGTTTTTAATTTTAATACTAGTTTTTTTAATTTTTCAAATGCTTGAGATTCTAAATTATACTCTCTTATTTCTATTTTAGTAAATGAGGATATTTATGATGAGGTTTCTGGTAGTGTAGAAATTTATGCTGAAGATATAAGTAAACAATTAGAGAATACAAAAGTTGTAATAATCCCTACTCCTGTTAATTCAAAAACTTTTAATATAGCATCATTAAATGAGGCACTTTATTATGAATGATATAAAAATATAGATGAAGATATTAATTTTAAATCTAAACTAATTTGAACTGTTCTTGTTTGAAATTTCCCAATTCCAACTGTATATAAAGATAAAGAATATTCTACAACAATACTTCCTTATGTAGATTTTGAAAATAAATCATATATTTATAATCATAAAACAGAAAAATATGAAATAAATAAAGATAATATAGAATGAATTAAACCTGAAATATGGCATTGAGTAATTAGCCCAAATACTTGAAGTCAAGAACAGAATATAAGTGATATTAAAAAATATTTTGATAAAAATCATAATTTTTATGAATGAACTTGAAATTTTGAAAAAAGTAAATGAATAATTAATTGAAAAATTAATGAAACAAATCCAGAAAATTATAAACCTTTTGTATTTTATTTTGATCAAATAAGAGAACAACAAGCAATTAAATATCCTAATTATATATGATATAAATCATATTTAGAAAATAAAGAGGATATTACATATAATAGGTTTTCAAAAAAACTTTCTGATAAAATAGAAGCTGAAGTTTTAGATAATGCAAAAGATAATATATTTAAATTAATTAGTGATGTTGATCCAAATTTAGATATATCTAATCTAATAGAATGAACAAGTAAGTATGAAATTCCTGATATTATAACAAGGAATATTATAAAGAAAACTATTAAAAATTTTCTAGAAGTTATAAATTCATCTGTAATATGAAATTTTAGAAAAGATATTTATAATACTTGAAGATATCCAGATTCTTGAGATAAAGTTAATGTTGATATAATTCCATACTTCATTTCTGTATTAGATGATATTAGTCAGCAAGTATTAAAAGATTGAAATTGAGAAATAGAAGAGCAAATAGATGATTTAGTAAAAAATACTCTTGCCAAAAATATAAAAATAGTAAATGAAATAAAAACAAGGAGTCCTTATATTCATCCTTATCTTTATTCTTCTACATGTACTGATAGCGATTGAGAGGAATATGAATGTACAAAATCATCAAGTTCTAGCTATTATTGTGATAATTTATATAGAAATTATCTAAATTGAAAAACAACAAATGAAATAAACTTAGCTAGTGATTGTACTATTTTTAGAGGATCTGTGGAAAATAAATGACAATTAGTTGAATCAAATAGATGATATAATATATCAAAAATAGAAAATGATGTAAATATGTGTCAATGAAAAAATCCAAAATGATATTATGGTTGATCAACTTCACTAGCTTTAGATGAAAGTTTACTTCCTGTTTTCAAATTAAAAGAATATGATAGAGAACTTTCTATTAGAGATTTATTTGATATAAAGTGATCAAAATTAACTAATGATAGTGATAGAATACCTAGTCCTCTAAATTGTTTAGAAAATAATTATCTTCCTGTAAAAATAACTAATTGAAAAGATTTAAATAATTGGAGTTCTAATTGATATGGATGTGATACTAAATATCAATTAGAGGTAATTCAATGGTCTTGTAAAAATTATGTTTTAGATAAAAGTTATTATCATAAATGAAAGATTCTATCAAAAACATATAAAAAAATACCATCATATATTATGCATAAATCTCCAACTAATATTGAATTAGAGGAGCAAATTAATTATCATATTACTCCTAATTTACCAATAGACAAAGAGAGATATATAGATTTTTTTAGTGAGCCTGTTAATGCTGATACAAAATCTTGAAAAGATTCATATAAAAAAATAATTTATCCTAATTTATATAAAATAAATAAAATAAATAAGGTTTCCATAGAATATGAGTTAAATTCTTTATTAGATAAAAAATCTAAAGAAATAAATAAAATTTGATGAAATATAGATTTAAAAAAATATTTAAAAAATTTACAAACTACAAAAATAGATATTTTATGAGAAGAAAAAGAAATCTCTTATTATGATAATTTAGTTTTTTATATTTTTTGGAATAATTTAACAACTGTATGACAAAAATATAAATTTGTATTTGAAAATTATTTAAGTGATCAAACAAGTTCAGAATTCAAACATTTTTTACCAAAAAATAAAAAAATATATGAAATAGCATATTTATGAGCTCCATGAAATACTCAAAATATGTATATAGGTATAGACCCTGAAGAAAAATGAGAAAATCCATATTCAGAAATAGATAAAAAAAATGCATTACTTGATACTGATATTTTTTCATTTTCAGTTCAATCAAGCCAATATTGATTAGAAGGGTGGGAAAGTAATATATGAACAACTGATTTTGAAGAAACAGAAAATAATGAAGAAGAAGCATTATTTAAATGTGCACCTCCTGAATGAGTAAGTATTTTAGAATGGCCATGAGCTGTTTCTTGTCGGATAAAAGATTTATTTCCTGTTGAAATAAATTTTGATAGTAGTAGGTGTAGTTCTGAAACTTTGTTTTCTGATAAACAAGAAGAATTAGATAAAATAATTTCTGACATTTCTGATGGAAATTGAAAATGAAATTGAGAGTGAGAATGAAATTGAGAATGAGAAGATAATTATATTTGTAGAAATGATTTGAATGAAAATTGAATAGAAGATTGTACTGAAAAAGATTTAGAAAATGCAAAAATAGAATTAATTTCTTCATCTAAAAAAGCATATATTAATACTTTTATTGGATTAGAAGCAAGGTTTTTAAATAGTGAATGAGTTTTATATAAAAACTTAAATAATATAAAAACTAAATTTGAATTAGTTAGAATTATTGATAAAAAAACTAATAAAGTAATAAAAAAAGAAAATTATAAAAATTATATTAATTTTAATGAATGAATAATACCTTCTAAAAAATGATATTCTAAATATTCTATAACATCTAAAAATAAAGAAGCTGATTATTATTTAAGAGCCATTGCTTTTATAAATGATAAAGAAGATAAAGAAATTTTAAATATAAAATCTAATACTATAAAAATAGAGATTAGAAATGAATTATTTTCTTCTAAATTAACTAAAATTTCTAATTCTGATAATATATTTAATAATTGAGAAAATGAAATATTAGCTAGTGATAAAAATAATATTTATTTATTAGATTTAAATAAAACAACACTAGAAGAAAAAGTAGAAAATATTAAAAATAATTCAGACTCTCAAGAAAAAATTATTATTTCGTTGAATCATTATTCAAATTGAAATAAACAAATTTCTCTAAATTATCCTTTAAAACTATCTTTAACTAAAAACTGAAAAAAAGTTATTGAAGATATGAATATTACAGAAAATAATTTATCTAGTTTTTACTCTCCTTATTCTTTAAGTAAGTCTTGAGAATATAAATTAAAAATAACTAATAGTTTTTGAGAAACTACTACAAAATCTTTTATAATAATCCCAGAAAAGGCTAATGATATTGAATTATTTTTATCAACAAATGTTATAGAAAGAGACTGAGATATTACATCAAATATTTTCACAATAAAAGATAAATTTTGAAATATATCTAATTGATATAATTATAAAGTAATTTTAAAAAGTGAATGAAACTTTAGTTTCCCATTAAATAATTGAGAAGATTTAGGAAGCAAAGAATTAAATGTCTATGAATGATATAAATGATTTAGATTAAAACCTTGAAATAAAAATTGAGTATGAAATATTAAAATAGATATTTTATATGAAGATAAAATTATTGCTACTAAAAATAAAAGTATACAAACTATTGAAAAAATAAAAGTAAATATAACAAAACCTGAAATAATAAAAGTTTGATGAGAAAAATATCAATTTGAATTAGATTTTGTAGACAATCAAGGAAATTTATTAAAAAATTTACATTCAAGAGTATATTTATCTATTAATAAAATTTATTGAATAACAAAAAAACCTTATTTTTCTATAATTAATTGAAAAGCAATAATTGATTTTAAGACAAAAAAAATAGCTTTAGAAGAAATTCCAATTGAATTAAAAATTGAAGGATTAAGAGAAATAATAAAAGATTCTATAACTATTGAACCTGAAAAGGCTATTAGATTAGATATAAATCTTTCAAAAGATATTGCAAAAGCTTCTACTAATGAAGAAATATCAGCTACAGTTAGTTTGAAAGATAGATATAATAATACTGTTTTTAATAATAATTCTACAAAATTAAAAATTGAAATTTTAGAAAAATATAAAAATATTCTAAATTTAAAAAGTCCAATAATTCAAATTTCAAATAAATGAGAAGTTATATACAATTTTAATGCAACATCAAAACCTTGAACTGCTTATTTTAAAATTTCTACAATTCCAGATTTAAGTGTAAATACTTTTAAAATAAAATGAGAAACTATTAATTGAGTTGGTGAAAAATCTGCAAAAATAAAAACATCTTATTTTTGGGATAAAGATTCATTTAAAGATAAAAAATATAATGCTCTTTATACTGTAATGTTATGAGCTGATTATTGAAATATAAGAGAAAAAGATTACCTAGCCAGTTCTATATTATTTAATAAAGATAATAGAAGCCTTGCTATTACAAGTTTATTAAATAACCCTTATAAAAAAACTGATTTAGTAAGTATTTATTATAATTGAAAAATAAAAGATGTATCATCTCAAAATAATTTAACACAAGATTTAGAATTAACTACCTCTATTAATAAATATAATAAAATAAATATTAATATTTTTAATAGAATATTAAATAGACAAATTTGAAAAATAAATTATAATTTTCAAAATAATACAAAATTATCTATTTGTAAAACAACTATTTGAGAATGTTGAATTGATAAAGAAATTAATTCTATAAATATAAAACCTGAAAGTGATGATTACCAGATTTCAGAAAAATCTTGAAAAATTTTTATAGAAAAAAATTGATTACAAATTTTAGAAATAGATGAAGAATGAAATTTTATTTCTAATAATATATTAAATTTAGAAATAGATAATAATTCAGAAGAAAATTTTTTAATTATAAATATAAGTAGAGAAAATACTAAAATAGCTAAATTAATTTTAAATATAGATAATAAAGACATAGAATATCTATTATCAGATACTTCTTATGACATAAGAAATATTACTATAGATGGTAAATTAACTAAAAATATTTATTCTAATAGTTTTTTAGAAAGTGATGATTCAGTTAGTGACTTTTCTCAGAAAAAAGAAGATGATATAGAAAATTTTAGAAAAGAATGATCTATTTGATGGAAATGAGAAAATAAATTTTTACTAGATTTTGCAGCTTGAAAAAATGTTTGAGATTCTGTTAAGGCTAAACAAAGTTTTTGAACTATAATTTTATGAGATCCTGTTATTTCATTAAAACCAATTAGAGAAAAATTTAAAGATTGAAATCTAAAAAGTTTTAATCCAACTATTTGAAAAAAAATATCTAATGAAAATAATACAAATATAAAAAGTTATAAAATATTTGATTACGATAATGATAATAAAGATGATATTTTATTAATAAAAGATGATTGATATCTAAAATTATTAGAAAATAAAAAGAATGCTAATAATTTTTTAGATAAATGAAATTTAGCCTATATTTCTGATAAATGAAATCCTGACTTTATTAAAACTTGAGATTTTACATGAGATTGATATGATGATATATTTTTTATAAATAATAAATGAGTGCCTTGATTACTAAATAATGAAAATAAAGATTTTAAAAGAATAAATATAGAAGAACAAGTTAAATTAAATTGAAAAATAATTCAAGTAGAGTCATTTGATATGGATAATGATTGAAAAACTGATATTATTACACTAGATGATTCTTGAGAAATAAATATTTTTTATGGATGATGAAACTCAAAAAATCCCACATTTACTAAAAAATTAATTTGAAGTTGAACTGGTTTACAATTATCTTCTGAGCCTAGAAGTAATTGAGCATTAATTAATTATAATTGATTATATCAAATACCAGAAGAGCCTAATACTTCTACTTGAATTGTAAATGAGGATTTCTTAAATAGGCAAATTTTTGTAAAACAAATAGTTTGAGCAAGTTCTGAAACTTGATTAAATACAACAAAAACTTTTATTAAGAGTGAATATTCTAATTCTGCATGAATTGAAGTTAAAAAAATATATAAAGACCTAAATTGAGAAACTTTAAAATCTTGAGATATTATAGAAGTAGAAATTAGTATAAAAAATATTTCTAATTCAATAAAAAGAAATATATCTTATTTAGATAAAATTCAAAAACCTTTTGTAAAATCTAATGAAGAAATTAATTATGAAGAATTAGGGTTTTCTGAACCACTTCCTTGATATGATTTTTATATAAAAGATTTCAATTTAACTCCTTGAGCTGAAAAAATTATTAAATATAAATTAAAAACTCCTAGTTTATCGTATTGAAATATCAAAGTATGATTATTTGAAAATTGAGAATTATGAGATGATTCATATTGAGATATAATAATAAAAAAGGATGATAAAAATTGTTCACAAAATTCTCAGATATATAAATCAATTTATAAAAGAACTTATAGTGAATTAAAAGAAAATGAATTAACTTGTGATCAGGAAAAATTAAAGTTACCTGATGAAATTGAAGATGCTAAGAAAAATAATATCGATGAAGATAAAAATTGAATTCCTGATTATATAGATGAACTAAAAAATAATCCAGAAAAAGCTGCAGAATATGCTAAAAAAGAATTAGAAAAATATAATAATTCTGAAAAAAAATTAATTAATAAAGCAGAAGATAATCTTTTAGATAGTTTAGATGATATTAATGATTGGACAGAAGATAAATTAGAAGACCTCGATAATTTAATTGATTGATTTTCTTGTGGTTTTGGTGGTTGATCTTGTATCGCAACTCCGTTAAATTGGGCACCTTTAGCTCCTTGAAATGATCCAACATTATTTTGAGTACCAATTTGAGATGGATTAAAAGTAGAGGAATGAATACCAATCTTTTCTTCACTTACAACAAAAAAGCCATATACTTGGCCCCCTAGATCTGGTTGAGCGTGAGGTTATTTTTGAACAAACTATCCTTTAAATACTTATAGAGTATTCGTGACTCCAACACTAACTTGATGAGTTGGTACTGCTATATGTTTTGGTTGACCAGCTTCAGTAGCTTGAATGGCAAATCCACCTTGAGTAAGTCCTTTAGTTCCAGGTTGAAATTGTATTGTTACTGCAAAACCTTTACTTTGATGTAGTAATGATTGAAGTGAATGAGATCCAGAATCTTTATGACAAGCAGATTATTTTTGATGAGGTACATCAGGATGATGAACTTGATGAGAATGAAATCCAAATTGATGAAATAATTCATTTTGAATAGTAAATTGAAATTGTTGAATAAAAAAAGAAAATTCAAATACTAGTTTAAATAGTGATTTTATTAATAAATATTATAATAATATTTCTTCTTGATTAGGTTTTCCTACTTCATTTGAAACAGAATATAAAGATACTTTAGAATGATTTAATGATAATCTAAATTCTGGTATAGATAGTAATTCTTTATTCTCATTTAATTGACAATGAGTTTGAGAACAATCATTGGAAGTATGATTAGATTTTGCTAATTTAGAAGATTGAAATTTTCCAGATGTTGTGCAAATAAAAAAAGATAGAGTAAGCCCTTTTCCAAGTTTTCTAATGGATTGGATTACAAGACAAATTGAAGAAATAGTTACAAAATTTTCTGATTTTCCAACAATTTTTATAATATTACCTGATTTTTCTTGAATTATAGATACAGATTGGGCAGAATTTTGAGAACAAGCTGGTGAACAATATAATAAAACTATAGAAAAAGAAAATAAAAATAATGAAACTATTGATAATAAAATAAATAAATTAAATCAAGAAAGAATAAGTCTAAAATGTGATTGAGAAGACAGATTAAAATGTTTTAGTATTGATTCTAAAATCAAAATTCTTGAAACTCAAAAAATTGGAAATTCTTGAAAAGCTCAAGTTTCTTGAATTAAAGCAGCTTATGAATTTTTATGAAATGTTCCTATTATAGAATTAGAGCCTCAACAAATAAATATTGATATTCCTTTTCCTGATACAAATACTCTTGATAAATTTATAGTAGATAGTAAAGCTACTTTAATACAATGGAAAAATGAAGTTAATTTATGAAAAATAAACTGAAATGCTAATTCTAATGTTCAAAATTTAATATCAAATCTTGAACAAAATATAGAAATAGCTGAAGAATATAAGCAATTTCCTAGAAAATTAACAAAATTATTAAATCAAAAAGAAGTCCGGATTAATCAAGTAATGTGTAGTGTTGAATGAATTTCAGAAATTACAAGTTGATGGATTTGAAGAAATTGAAAAAGATTCAAAGCTTGGGTTGAAACTTATATTTTGATTAAATCTATATTAAAATCTTGGCAATTACTAATTGATGTATTTTATGATTATGAAGCTGAATGTCAAGAATGTAAGAATGAAAGACAAGATCTACTAGGTTTTGAGTTTAAATTAATAAGTATGATTTTACCAAAATTTCCTGTAATTCAATTTCCTAAATGGCCAGATTTAATTTTAGATTTACATAATATTAGAGCATCTATTAATATAAAAATACCTGATGTTGTAATTACTAATAGACCTCTTGTATTGCCTAATATTCCTGAATTAACTCTTCCAACAGCTGATATAAATGTAGAATTGGATATCCCTGATATGCCTTTACTTCCAAGATTTGAATTTCCAGAATTACCTGATATTCCTACTCTTCCAGAAGTAAGTCTTCCTGATTTACCACCACCACCTTTGTTACCTAAACTTTTCAGTGAGTTGGAATGAGTTTTGAAAATACTAAAACTTATTACAAAAGCTATGTGTTTATTAAAACAATTACCTTTTGTTCCTGAGTGGAGAGCATGAGACCAAATTGCCTTTTTAACAGAAAGAAATGGTTATCTTCCAACAGATTTTATAGATTTAAGCTTACCTCAATTTAGTGTTCCATATTTAGATGCTATAAAAGTAACAACTTTTGTAAATTTAGAACAAGATACTACATTTTTAGTTGATACTTTAAAAAATATAATTGAACCTTTAAATAGTTCTACAAATAATTGGGCTAATAAATTTTCTAATGCTTGAATGGATAGTTTAGATTTTTCTAGTAAATCTATTAATATTTATAAAAAAATTGATTTAAATAAGAAAGATGATAAAACTAGTTTTGATAAAAATATTTCTAAAAAAAT
>JAUZRO010000157.1 GCA_030950465.1 Candidatus Altimarinota bacterium
ATCTTATTAACAATACCAAAAAAAATTTTATAATCTATATCCCATTTATTCTTATCCTCAAAACCTTATTTCTTTCCCCCATTATTCTTTCGATGTTCCAACGCAACACCTCTACATTTTTCATTTACAAGAAAAATAACAAAATGAATATGATTTGGCATTATTACAAATTCATCCAATAAAACATTTTTTCTAAATTTAGGAATATTCTCAATTTCTAGTTTTAATTGAATTCCAATCTCATTCAAAACCATTTTTCAATCAACAATTTCTCAAAAATATTCTTCCCTATTTTTAGTACAAATTGTAATAAAATATCATCAAGTAGAAGAATAATCAAATTTTTCTAATCTTTTAGTTTCTGGATTATATTTGTCTTTAAATTTATATTCTATTTCCATAAATTATAATTTTTATTTTAAATTATTTTTAATACCCTCTATCATTATTTTTTTTAATTTTTCTACTAATAGCCTCATCTAGATTACTTATTCAACAAGATTTTGCAAGTAATAAATTAGTAATTAAAACATCTATAATTTCATCTTCCAAATCTTCTTTTTTAAAAGAATCAACTTTTTTTTGATTAAATGACATTTTAGTCATTTTTCTAACTTCACTACTTACTTCTCAAACTTCTTCAGTTAAACAAGCTAATCATACTAATATTTTTTCAGTTTCAGAAATATTATCTTTTATAGTTAATTTTTCAAAATTAGAATCAATATATTCTAAATATTCAAATAAATATTTACTTTTTTCTTGTGTTATCATTTTTATATTAATAAGTTATATTAAACTAATTCTATAACTAATTAAAAGTTTTACAAATTATTTTTTAATAATTAAATTTTATACTTTTACCTATTTTTCCATTCTGATTCAATTAAATATTTATAAGTAACTAAAGCCTCTGCTCACATTGGTCATCTTGCGTGAAGTTTTTGTGTGGAAACTCATATTTCACCTCAAAATCAAAAACATTCTCAATCTGAAAATCTTGTGGAAGTATTTACATAAACTACTGATGAATCAATAGAATTTTTAAATTTTTCAATATTTTTTGAATTATCACTCAAAATTCAATCAGAATCTTTTGTTGAATATTTCATAATATGTTTTATTGCTTCTCAAAGATTATTTACAAATTTTATATTTAAGTTTAAAGATAATTGTTCTTTAAAATAGTCATTTTTTGGCTCTTCCTTAAATCAATTAGGTAGAACTTAATTTTTGTATATAATATATTAAAATATAATAAAAATCAAATGGAAAAAGAACTATTTTTACAGGCACTATGATTAAAAGAACCTTGGTACATAAAAGAAGTT
>JAUZRO010000158.1 GCA_030950465.1 Candidatus Altimarinota bacterium
TACATTAAAAATCAACAAAAAAAGAGAAAAAAGTTTATTTAAAACTTTTCTTCTCTTTTTTATATGTTTTAATAGCATTATAATATAATTTATAGCTATTATTTTTTCTAGATTTTTCCTGCTATCACGAAAGGAGCCAAAAAAGAAATAAAATAATATTTACAAGGGGCTAAATCCACCTTGTTAGTGCTTAAAATATTATGTAAAAATAATTCATAACTATAATAATACCAGCAAGGTGGCTTTAGCCCCTTGTATAAAACACAAAAAAAACCTTTCATTTAAGAAAAAATTGTTTTTTAAAATAAATAATTAAATATTTATTAATTTAAAGCATAAGGAATATTAGATCAACCATTTGTAACTGGAACTTCTACAATTAATTCCACCAATGTGAAATCTTTTTTACTTAAATTCATAATTTTTTATTTAATTTGTTAATTATTTTAAATATTTCTCAATTCTTTTTTTTATTTCTGGAATGTCATGAATTATAGTATTATAAATCATTTTTTCACTTATTCATAAATAATTATGTGCAATAAAATTTCTCATTCAAATCATTTCTTCAACTGGTAAAAAATCTATATCAGGAAAATTATCAGACATATTTTTAGTAGTTTCTCATAAATGTAATAGTTGCATAATTATTGCATCAAATACCATTTCATGTTCTTTAAACTCTTCAAAAGAAAAATTATTTTTATTATTATATTCTATAATTTTATTTATAGAATCAAGTAAGACTCTTAATTGATTTTGTAATTTTATCTTCATTTTTTTAAAATATTAATTGTTTTTCATTTTCAATAACAGTTCTATAGTGTTTATTTATTGAATTATTTGAAACTAAATCTATTTTTTTAGAGAGTTTTTTTTCTAAATTATTTTTAATTTTTATTAAATCAAATAAGGAAAAATTATTATTTTTACTTTCCTCAAAAACTATATCAATATCACTATTTTTATTTTCTTCTCACCTTGAATAAGATCAAATTAAATAAATATGATTTATATTTTTTTCTTTAAAGATATTTTTAATGTCTTTTTTTCTTAATCTTTCTAAAATACTCATTATTTTATATTTATTAAATATTCATCATGTTTTTCACTCAAATTATTTTTCTTTACAATATATTATATTTTTAAGTATATTCATAAAAATATAAAACACAAAAAAAAGAAATAAAATAATATTTACAAGGGGCTAAAGTCACCTTGTTAGTGCTTAAAATATTATGTAAAAATAATTCATAACTATAATAACACCAGCAAGGTGGCTTTAGCCCCTTGTTTAAAAACACAAAAAAAACAACCTTTTCATTTAAGAAAAAATTGTTTTTTAAAACTAATATAAAATTAGTTAAGATAAGGAACATTTTGTGAAGCATTTGTAACTGGAACAGTAGCAGTTGTAGACTCAATTAAACCAAGAGTTTCAGGTGCTCCTAATTTTAATTCAGCTGTACCAATAGTTATAGTAGTATTTAATGTTAATGTCTTATAATCAGAACTTACTCCAGTTATTTTAATATCATTTGTACCATCTGTAACTGTATCTCAAATAGATAATTTTTTAATATTAGCATCTGTATCTAATATAAATTGTTTATCATTTGTAGTTGAAATATCTCAAGTAACTGTTGATTCAGCAACAGTTCTTGGATCATAACTACCTACAAGATATGTAGTATTAAATTCACCTTCTTTTAAAGAACCAGCAACTTCAAATTTACCACCTCTAAATTTAGAATAACCATATTTATAACTATTTGCTTTATCTTTAAAATCTTCAGCTTTAACTTCTAATGCAGATAAATTAATATCACCAGCACCAATATAACGACTTGTAACAACATCTGTAACTAATTGACCTGAAATTTCATCAGTAGTATTAGTCAATGCTGCATTATTATCAGTAGCAAAAGCAGCAATTGAAAGTCCAGTAGTTCTAGCAACTTCAACAGAAGAAGCTAATTTACCAATAGCATCTTTTTTAACAGTATTTCTAGCATTGTCAGTTTGACCTCATAGAGATATAAAGGCAACAGTAGCAAGTATAGCAAGAATTGTAATTACTACAATCAATTCAACCAATGTAAAGGCTGATTTAGTCATTTTTCTCATTTTTGAAAAATTACATAATAAAATATTATTTTTTTAAACTTTTTATTATAAAAATATTTAATTGGTTAGTTATGCCATATTCTTAATTTTATTAATTTAGGTTTAAATAAAACCTTTTATTAAATTTATTTTTTAATTTAAGTTGCTCTAACTAAAAGCAAGGCTATTCTATACTAAAATAGGTGTTTTTACAAAAGTTTTTAATATTTTGAATAGACGATTATTAAAATATATTTTGTAATATAATTTTTATTTTGTGAAGAATATGTGAGTATTATTTACTGATAAATAAAAAAAGTATTTTTTTAAAAAAATACTTTTTTGACATTTGTTTTTTTTGTTATTTGTTGACTTTACTACATTTTTGATGCTACATCACCTAATTCAAAGAATGGAAGCATAATTGCAATTACAATTGTACCTACTAAAAATCATACTATTACAATAATTACTGGTTCCATCATAGAAGATAGATTTCAAATATACCTTTGTAATTCTTTATTGTAATTTTTTCAGATTTTTTTAAGAGATTTTGATAAACTTCAAGTTTCTTCTCATGTGCTTACAACATATGCAAATTCCTCTGAGAATAATGTATTAGTATAAATACTTGTTTCATATTCTAAGTTTAATCAAAGAGCTTTAGATATAGTTAATCATACTTCTACTTCATTTTTCACTCTAATTAACTCTCTTTTATATAATAAATTAGGAACTACATTACTAGCAGTTTTCATAGCTTCAAGAAGTAGAACTCAAGAATTTTGTAAAAGTGTAAAAGCTTTTATGAAATATACAACATTTGATTGTTTTACTATATAACCAAATATTGGTAATTTAGTGAAAAGTCCTGCAAAAAATATTTTTCAATAATAAGTTGTATTTATTAATTTCATAATAAATACAAAAATAAATATTACTGCTATTAATATATACCATTTTTCTATTAAAAAATCTGATACTCATACTACAAATTGTGTTAATCAAGGTAAATCAGTTCAGGCTTTATCAAATGATTCTGTAATTTTTGGAATAATAAATATCATCATAAATACTACCATCATTATTGTCAGAGAAAGTAATATTATTGGATATATCATTGCTCATTTTACCTTTCACTTTAATTCAATATTTTCAAGTAATGTTGTGTCAAGTTCATCTAAAATTAATCAAAGTTGTCATGTTTTTTCTCAAACATTTATAAGTGAAATTGTAAGGTTATCAAAAACTTTTGGATAATTTTCCATTGTTTCACTTATACTTATTCAATGATCAATATTTTGCCTTATTTCTGTTACAATTTTTTGCATATAAGGATTTTTTGTTTGTTTTATCAAAATTGCAAGAGCTGATTTTATATCAATTCAAGAATTAAGAAAAATTGCTAACTTATTAACAAATTGCCATAATTCTTTTTTTCAGACACTATTAAAAAGAGTTATTTCTTTATTTTGAAATGAACTTCACTTTAAATTTTTTTCTTTAGCTTTTTTAGCTTTTTCTAAAAGCGTTAAAAACTTTTTATTATCAAAATTTCAGTATCTATCATAAAATGTTGCTTGTCCAAACATATTTTTTAATTTTAGTTATTCACCTCCTTATAAAGGAGGGGTTAGGGGTGGTTTATATATCTCAATCTTTAGAAATAATATCTTCTATTTCTCTTATTACTGTTTCATAATCTCATTTTTTATATAGTTGTTCCACTATATTATATCTATTTTCTATTTTTTTATTTTTTAGATTTATTTTATATTTAGCTTCATTATCCATTGCTTTTTTAAGAAAATTATTTATATCTTTATGAACCCATCATTCTTTGATATATCTAATTGATTCTTGTTTTAATTTTAAAAATTCTCATATATGGTATAATTTTTTTAGATTTCTAACTATTCAGATTAATTGTTTATCTTTTTTAATTTTTTTTAATTCTTTAAAAATTTCACTTTTATTTTTTCATACTAATTTTTTTGCATCTTTTTTATCTAGGTTTTCTTTATTAGCAAGAGTTCTTATTAAATCAGAATTTTTATCTTGTATATCAGAATCTTCATCTCTTTTTAAAAGCATTATAGTAGTATCATCATCAAATGCGGTTCATCATCTAAAGGCAATTAAATTATCAATTAAATGTTTATATATTTTATTTGATTTACCTTCAATTTGAGATATTTTTAAAAATATATCTTTTAATCTTTGTAATCAATAATATTCTCAATTAATTCATTTTGATTCAAGAACTCAATCACTATAAGTTAAAAGTATATCTCAGTTTTTTAATATAATCTTTTTTATTTTTACATTTGATATATCTTTTATCATTCTTATTCCTGCAGCTAATCAACCAGGAATAATTTTTTCTACAGTGTTAGTTTCTGTTCTATATACAAGCATAGGTTCATGTCACATTCAAACATATTTTACTATATTTTTATTTTCTTTTTCTATTTCAAAAAGAATTCATGTAATAAAATTTCTAGATTCTAAATCTTGTTTTAATCAATTATTTATTTCAAAAGCTAGTTCATCTAATTTCTTTTTTTTAACATTATTTCTAAATAATCTTGTAAGTAAAGTAATAATTAATCATGCTTTTACTCAATGTCCAGTTGCATCTCATAAGAATAAATTATATTTTTTATCAGATTCATCTAATCAAAAAGTATCTCATGATATTTTATCAGCTCATAATATTTTTCAATATATATCATATCAATTGACATTATTAGGATTTATTTCTTTTACTAATCATTTATGAATATTTTCTAATTTTTTACTTGCAATTTCAGAATTTAGACTTTTATTCTCTTCTATAAGTAATGTTACTTCATCTATAAGTTCTTTTCTTTTTATTTTTTCTTTTAATTTTTGATAAAAGTTAATTTTCTTTTTAATTCTTTTAAAAAAACTAGTTTTTGTTTTATTATCTTTTTCTGTTTCATCATTATTTAGAGTAAGTGTCTTTCATATAAGTTTTTGAGCTTCTTCTTTTATATTTATTTTTATTTTTTTATCCTCTATCTCTTTAATTTTTTCAATATTATATAGTATTTTATTTTTTTCTGTATTAAAAAATTTTATAACAGATGTATTTGTACTATTTTCCTCTAGAAAATGTTTTAAAATATTTAATGCTTCAGGATTTTTACCAGTTTTAGTTAATACTTCTACTTCTGATTTTATTCTTTTAAATCTTATTTGAAATTTTGCATTTTCAATTTTATCATTGTGTTTTCTTTCAAGAATTTCAGATTTATTTAATAAATCTTTTAGTTCATTTTCTTTTTTATTGAAAAATTCTAATTGTCTTTTTTTCTCTGTTTCAAATAATATTTCTTCTCATCTTTCTTTAAATTCTTTTTCAAGTATATATAATAAATTTTCAAATGCTTCTTTTTCAACTTTTAATATTTCAAAAACAGCAATTTTAACCTCTTTCCATTCTTTTAATTTTGTTAAAGTTTTTATAGAAGTTATAGCATGTTCATATTTTTTAATTCTTTCAGGAATAAATCTATATTTTTCTTCATTAAGATATAATTTATCTTCTAGATTATTTAATTGTTTTTCTCTTCTTTTTAAAATTATATTTATATTTTCAGTCTCTTTTTTTAATTTTATTTCATCTGATTTATCTAAAGAATTTATTTGTTTTTTTGCATTTTCTGCTTCTATTTTTATAGTTTCATCTAATATTTTATGAGCTTTTTCCCATTGTTTTTCATCAATATAAAAATTAATCAAGTTTAATACATCTTGAAAGTTTTTTATATTATTTGGATTTGGAGTTTTTCTAAAAAAATTAAACATTTTTCCTTTTTTATTAAATTAATTTAAGTGCTTCTTCTATAGTTGTGTCTCAGAAAGTTGCTTTTATAAGTCAATCTTGAACAATTGTTATCATTCAATGTTTTATTGCTTCTGCTTTCATCTCATTAGCAGATACTTTAGCTAAAATCATTGGTTCTAAATAATCCTCTATAATTAATACTTCATGTATTCAAAGTCTTCATTTGTATCAAGTTCATCCACATTTATCACATCAAATTCATTTGTAAAATGTAATTTGATCTACTGAATCTTCAGCTGCAATAGGTAATAAATGTTTTTCAATCATTTTTGATTCTGCTTCAGTTGGTTTATATTCTGCTTTACAATATTTACATATTCTTTTTCATAGTCTTTGACTGATAATCATTTTCATAGCAGATGAAAGTAAAAATGGTTCTACTCACATATTTATAAGTCTTTGAACTGTACCTGGTGCTGAATTTGTATGTATTGTTGAAACAACCAAATGCCCAGTAAGAGCAGCTTCTACAGCTAAAGTAGCTGTTTCTTCATCTCTTATTTCCCCTACCATAATAATATCTGGATCTTGCCTAACAAGAGATTTTAATCATGCAGCAAAAGTATATCATATACCAGGTTTTACTTGTGACTGGTGAACATATTCAATATCATACTCTATTGGATCTTCAAGTGTAGAAATATTATATTCAAGTGGATTATAATTTTTTAAAACTCAAAATAAAGTAGTAGATTTTCATGAACCAGTAGGACCTGAAACTAAAATAATTCAATATTTACTTTTAAGTGCTTCTCTTACTTTTTCCAGATTAATATCAATTAATCAAAGAGCTTCAATACTTGTTAAATCATCATCAGGTTTAAGTATTCTCATTACAATCTTTTCTCAATATGTTGTTGGTAGAGAAGAAAATCTTATATCTATATTCATATCTTCTTTTTCATAATAAAAAACAATTTTTCAATCTTGTGGTTTTTTATTTTCATCAATTTTTACCTTAGCAAGAACTTTTAGTCTAGTAATTATAGCACTTATATTTTCTCTATCAATATTATCATAAATCTTAAAATCTCAATCAATTCTAAATCTTATTAATAAAGAATCTTTTAATGGTTCTATATGTATATCAGAAGCTTCAATTTCTATTGCCTCAATAAAAATCTTATCAATATAATTAATTGTATCTCAAAGGTCTTTTCTTATTTTTATGTCATCTATTTCAGAAGTTTTGTACATTTTTATAAATTTAATTTATATATCTATAAAATAATAACATATTTTTTAAAAAAAGTTAAAAAATATGGCTTGACACTTTATTTATTAATATTCTAAAATAAATAAATAAATAAAT
>JAUZRO010000159.1 GCA_030950465.1 Candidatus Altimarinota bacterium
CATTTGTAGGTGTTTTTTTGTATCTGCTTGAAGTGTTGTTTTTCTCTCTATATAGCTGAAAATTATGAGATATTTTTGGAAAGTTTTGAGAAGGTGAGTATTAAATGACAAATAATTAAGTGATGTGAATTTGGTTATAAATATGAAGTTTGAAATGATTCTAATTGAATAGAATATTGAGCATATAGAATTTCTACTTGTACTGAAAGTAGAGGTATTATTAGTAGATGAAATTTAAAAGATGAAAATGTAAAAGAAAGTTTTTATATTAATGACTTATGAAAAATTTGAATTATTAAAAAAGATTTTAAAAAAGAAGGTATTTTAAATTATAATTGAAAAGATAATAAAAAGTATAATATTGAAAAAGTTATAAAGGATAATAATAAAATTATCTTAAATTCTATAGCAGTAAATATTTTTTCTGAATGAGATTATGTTCAAGTTTGAGTAATGAAATATAATATTTTGAAAGTTTGAAGGGATTGAATAACAATTACTTTAGATAGAAAAATTATTTGAAAACCAAAAACTATTTCTTTAGTTGAAAGTGAATGAAAATGATTAATTTCTGATTATAGAGATAATTAAAAAATTATGGAAGATTGAAGTATAGAAAATTTACCTTATTAAAACAAAAAACTAAAATTAAATTTTTAGTTTTTTTATTTTTAAGTATAATATTTAAAAATTAATTTTTAATTAAAAAATTATGAGTAAAAAAATAGAATATTATACAAAAAGACCACCATTTATAAATAGAATTGCAGAGAAAAAATATTTATTGGAATATTTTAATTCTGCTCCAACTAATATTTTATTTGTGTATTGACCCAAAAGTACTTGAAAAACAACATTAATAACAAAAATATTAAAAGAAGAATTAGATGAAAAGATTTATGCAGTGAGTTTTTTGACTATGAGATGAAAAATAATGAAAAATTTTAAAGACTTTAAAAAAGTTTTTTTTCCACAAAATTTAAAAGGTAAAATAAAAGATATAGTTTGATGAATAAATTTAGATTTATGATTTTTTAAATGGACAGTAGATGATGAAAGTATGTTAGAAGAAGATGTATTTTGATTAATGTTGAAAAAGTTAAGAAAAGCAAAAGAAAATTGAATAAAACCAGTAATAATATTAGATGAATTTCAATATTTAAAAGAAATTTATTTAACAAGTGAAAAATTACCAGAAGATCAATTAATATGAGAATTATTTAAATTTTTTATATTAATTACAAAAGTAGAAAAATTAGCTCATGTAGTTTGTTTGACATCAGATTCTTATTATATGGAAGAATTATATAGTAATACAAAGTTAGCAAACACAAGTGATTTTTATTTAATGGAACATTTATCAAAAAAAGATATTTATTATTGGTTAGAAGATTTAGAAAAGTTAGATATAAAAATAGTTGATAAAATCTGGAATAATTTATGATGAAGTGTTTGGGAAATATGGCAAGTTTTAGTTAGTTACAAAAACACTTGAAGTTATAAAGAAAAATTAGATGATTTATTGCAAGTAAAATATAGTTTGGTTGCAGAATGGTATGATAATCATAATGAAAAAACTTTTGATATAAAAGTAGAAGAAAAAATACAAAAAGAAATAAGATATAAATTAGAAATATTTTTAAATATTTTAGAAAAAATAGTAAAAAAATGAGAATTTATAAGATGAAAAGATTGATTGGCAGATTTTGAGTTAATCAAAGAGTTAGTAGATAAAGATATTTGGTTTTATGATATGAAACAAAGAAAAATAACAGCTAATTCAAAAAGTTTAGAAAAAGCATTTAAAAGATTATTAAAAGATTATTAAAAGAAATAAAAAAATATATAGATTAAAAATTATGCAAAATAAATTTAAAAACATACTTACAGTTTATAAAATGAATCTTCCTTTTGGGGAAGGTTCTTATTATGATAAAACTAAATATAATTCTGTAATTCAAGATTTAATTTGGTTTTTTAAGTATGAAAATATTTTTATTGAAGAAAAAAAAGAAAAATATAAAGAATTTGAATTAAGTGAAATAAAATTTAGCTGATGATATATTAAAATAATATTTTATTATGAAAAAAATCATTTATTTTTGCCTAGTTTTCAGGTAGATTTATTTTCTGATATTATATTATCAAAAAAATTTTTAAAAAAGTTTTATGAAATATTTACAGATATTTGATGAGGTAATTATATTTTTGATTTAATATCAGATAAAATAAAAATAAATAGTTCTAAAATATTAACAGATTATGAATTAGCTGAAAGTTTTAAAACTTTTTCAGAATTAAAATTAACTAATTTTTTAAAAAATATAGATAAATTTTTTATAGAAGAAAAGTTAAAACAAAATCCAGAGTTCAAAAATCATCTTTATTATTTAATTTTTCTAAATTATAAATTATTTAAAAATATATTATTATCAAAGTGATGAATTGAAGAGCTTGAAAAAGTAATTTGAGAAGATATAGATGATAATTTTAAAGCAGAATTATTTTTATCTAAAGAAAGAGTAAAACACATTTCTAATATTAATATAATAACTTTTAAAAAATATAAAATATTATTAGAGAATTTTATGAATTTATTAAAATAAAAAAATACTTAAATTAAATTTTAAGTATTTTTTTATTTTCTCATTAATTCTTGTACTGATTTTTGTTCTGATTGATTTAAACCGAGATTATTTGCTAAATTATTAGCAGCGTTAACAGTAGCAGAGAATAGGAATGCACTTAGTGCAAAAATGGCAATTAGCCAAACAATAGTTTTCATGTGTAATATAGTTAGTAAGTAAAATGTTTTATTACATATATATTAAACCATATATAATATATCTTGTCAAATAAATAATGCTCTTTTATATTAAATATATTTTAATATATACTATAAACCTGTTAAACTAACTTTAGATAACTTATTATTTAAAAAATATAAAATGAAAATTGTTTTAGAAATAAGAGATGAAATAATCTCTAAATTGAAATATGTATTGTTAGCTATATTTGTATTATCTTCAATTTGATTTGTATATTTTACACAATTAGATTTAGTTAATGAAGAATTAGTTGAACATTGAAGAATGTTTTTACTTGTTGCTACTATTTTTGCAATTTATATGGCAATAAATCTATGAGCTAATGATGTTGCTAATAATATGTGACCAGCAGTTTGAAGTAAAGCCTTAACTTTAGGTTGAGCAATATTTTTGGCTGTTATTTTTGAAGCAGGTTGAGCTTTAATTGCAGGTTGAGATGTTATTGATACAATTAAATGAGATATTATCTATTCAGAAATGCTTTGATGATCTACAGAATTGATTGCTGTGATGCTTTCAACTTTACTTTGAGCAGCTTTATGGGTAAATATTGCAACATTCTTTAAAGCACCAGTTTCAATTACTCATGCAATTTTTGGTTGATTAATTTGAGCTTGAATAACTTCAGCTTGAGTTTCAGTTGTAAATTGGTGAAAAGTAGGGTCTATAGCAGGGGCATGGGTTATTGCAATTTTAGCTTGAGCATTTATTGCAACAATATTATTTATATCAATTAGAAAAACTATATTAAAAAAGTCTGATATGTGAGAAGCAGCTAAACACTGGGTTCCTGTTTATGTATGACTAATGTCATGAATTTTTGCAATATATTTAATACTAAAATGATTTAAGAAAAAATTACCAGATACTTCGTTAGAGTTTTTACTTGATAAGCCAACAGCAATTTTTATTTGAATTATAATATCTATTTTAGTTTATATTTCTTTAATTTTATATTATAAAAGTAAAGAAAGTAGATTTTTTGAGAATAATAAAAGTTTTGTAAATACATTATTTAATGCTCCTTTAATTTTTGCAGTATGTTTACTTAGTTTTGCACATGGTTCAAATGATGTAGCTAATGCTATTTGACCACTTGCAGCTATCTATAATGAAACTGTAAACATTTGAAGTTCAGTTTGAAAAATATGAGTACCATTTTGGATAATGTTGCTTTGAGCACTGTCTTTATCTATATGATTGGCAGTATTCGGAGGAAGATTAATAAAAACAGTTTGAAATGAAATTACTAAATTAGACCAAATTAAAGCTTATTGTGTAGCATTATCTGCAGCAATTACAGTAATTATAGCCTCTGCTATGAGTTTACCAGTTTCAACAACTCAAATTGCAATATGATGAGTTTTTGGTATTTGATTATATAGAGAATATTTAAAAAGAAAAAAATGAAAAGAAAAAGTAATTATCAAAAAATCTATGATAAAATGAATTATTCTTTCTTGGATTGTAACTCTTCCAATTGCTTGAATTATAGCTTCAATTACATATTTAATTATTATGTTTATATCAAAATAAAAAACCAAAATTTTAAATTTTGGTTTTTTATTATTTATTTAATCAATTCACTTAATTCATAATAAACTTGTAGGAAAATCAAAAATTATGCTAAAATTTTATGAAGATTTTGTAAAGCTGAACAAATTTGCAAAGCCTTATGTTTTAAATTTAATTTAACAGTTCAAAAAGAACCT
>JAUZRO010000016.1 GCA_030950465.1 Candidatus Altimarinota bacterium
ATTTGAACTTTAAGAAAACAAGAAAAAGAAACCTTTTCAGCTATTTTAAGTTTATTTTGATGAGATATTTTATTGCCTGAAATGTAAAAAAAATCCCAACTTTTGATAAGTTGGGATTTTTTTGGTTGATAGTAACAATAAAACAATTAAAATTCATCTGAATTTGAGTCTAATTGTACAATTAATTAGGCTAATGCTTTTAAAAATTCATTAATTGAAGTGGATTGTTAAAAAGAGTAATATAGTCAATATTAAAAATATTATTTTAAAACTTGACTATTATAAAAAAGTATATATATATATATATATATATATATTAATATTAATTTTTAAAATAAAAAAAGTATGTGAATGTTTTACAAAGATATTATTGTAGAAGAGCCTATTGGTGAAAAGTTTTTTGAAATAAATAATTTACATACACAATTAATAGAATCTTCTATAATATGATTAAAATGAGTTGTTGTGAAAACATCAGTTAAAAAAATAACTGAAGAAGAAGAAGAAAGTTCTATATGAGCAGACAATACAATCAAGAAAGAAAGTAATACAGAAACTACAAAAACTAATAAAATTATAAGTGAATGAGTAATTGCAATTCATAACTGAGAATTAGAAAGTGTAAATTGAGAAATAAATTTAAATATATCATGAAAATTAACTGAAAAGAATGAAGATCCAACTAAAAATGATGTAGAAAGAGAATTTAAAAATGAAAAATTTAAAATAGTTACTACAAAAAATTGAGAAAAGTTTTTATCTAACAGTGATAATGAAATATTTTTTAGTGAATTTGATATTATAAATAACTGACAAATACTTAGGTTTAAAGATTGAATTTTTCATACTTTGACAAAAAAATCTAAAATAAGGATTTGAAGAGTTATAACAGCTACTATTTGAGCTACTATGTTAATTACTGCAATATGAATAAAAAAAATAAATGATTCAAATGCTTTAGAATGAAATGGTGATAATACTCCTAAAAATTTGTTAGTTAAAAACGAGACTTCTTCTACAGGAAAAAAAGTTCAAAATTTATTTTCTGATATTCCTGATTCAAAAAATGAAATAAAACAAAATGATATTTGAAAAATATATGAAGTATGAAAAGATGGAAGTTGCTGAAAAATATTTTCTAAAATAATAGAAGAAAAAAAATTAAATATTTCAGTTAAACAAATAATAGAAGATTTTAATACAAAAGGTATTGATTTTGGTAAAGTACCTAAGTTAGCAAAAATACAATATCAAGATGATAAAATTATTATATTTTATCCTAAAAATGCAGATGGTACAGATACTACAAAAAAACCTGTTTATATAAAAGTAGATTCTTTATCTATGTATTAAAAAAAATAAAAAAAATAGATAATTATCTATTTTTTTATTTTATTGTTTTATTGTTTTCTGCTTCCTACATAATCAATAATAAACTCTAATTTATCTGATTTTAGGGGTTTTGAAATTTCTGAACAAGAGGTTATTAAATTATTTAATGATTGTTTGGATTTTTGTAGTCATTCAAAGAATATGAATCATTTTTTTTCATTGTTTCATTGTCATACACTCTTCCCTGTTTCTGCTACAGTTCACTCAACATCTAAAATATCATCTTTTATTTGAAAGGCTAAACCTAATTTTTCTCAGAATGATGAAAAGGTGTTTAGGTGTTTTGTGTTTCAAGACATAATTATTCACATTTGTACAGAAGATGTTATTAATTTTCCTGTTTTTTTTCTGTGGAGACTTAATAAATCTTGTTTGGTTAAAAGTTCTGGATTTTCTTCAAAATATAGGTCTTCAATTTGTCATCATATCATTCAATAGAATCAAGTTGATTTTGATAATGTTTTAGTCATTTCTATTGCTATATCTTTGTCTTCTATTTCTGATAGTATTTCATAAGAGAGTGTATTTAAAACATCACTTGCTAACATTGCATTATATTCTCCATATTTTGACCATACAGTTGGTTTTCACCTTCTAAGTATATCATTATCCATACATGGCATATCATCTTGTAGGAGTGAATAGGTATGTATAAATTCTAGAGATAAACATACTTTTATGATATCTGAAGATGAGTCTAGTTCTTCAAGTTTTTTATTAGTTAAAATTAGATAAAATTCTAAAGCTAAAATTGCTCTTATTTTTTTTCATCATAAAACTGAATATCTAATTACTTCTTCAAAGTTTTTTAAAGCATTAGAATTGTTATTATTTTTTTCAAAGTATTTATTTAAATATATTTCTATATTTTCTTCAATATAGTTTTTATATTGTTTATACCAAATTGGAAGCATATTTTATTGTTATTATTTTCAAAAATTTCTTTTACTAAAATTAAACTTATCTATAGATTTGATTAATTCTTCTTCATTGAATTCTGGCCATTTTTTTTCTGTGAAACAATATTCAGAGTATTCAGAGTCAAATAACATAAATCATGAATGTCTAATATCTCAACCAGTTCTGATTATTAAATCAACTACTGGAAACTTTCACGTATCTGTATATTTTCTAAACTCTTTTTTAGTTAATTCCTCTGGATTAATTCAAGAAGTTATTATTTTTTTTGTTGCTCTAACTATTTCATCTTGTCATCAATAAATTAAAGCTAGAATTAAAGTTATTCAAGTATTTTTACTTGTTTTTTGTTTAACTTTATTTAGAACCTCTTGAGATTCTATTGGTAATTGTGAAATATCTCAAATAGTTTCAAATTTTAGATTATCCACTTGCATTTTATCTAAATATTTTTCTATAGAATTTATTAATTTTAGAATATTAGCAACTTCTTTTTCATCTCTTTTTTTTAGATTATCTGTAGATAATGCCCAAAGTGTTAAGAAATTAATTCCCATTTTATCAGCATATTCTGTTATTTTTACCACATTATCAGCTCAAGCTTTATGTCCAGCAAAAGTGGGCAAAAATTTAGATTTTGCCCATCTTCTATTTCAGTCCATTATTATAGCTAAATGATTTATCATAAAAAATTTGATTTAATTAAATAAAATGATATACTTGATTTACAAATGCCGGGGAAATATAAATATTTCTGGCTGGCCCCACCTACTATTTACTTAGTAGGCAATAATTAGAGTTTAAAAATAATATTTTTAAACTCTTTTTTTATTTCTATAAAATCATTATTATTTATCTTTCAAATTTTTTTTATAAATCTTTTGTGATCTATAGTTTTAAATTGAGAAAAGGTTAAAAAAGAATCTTTACCAAAATAATTATTATCTAATTTATAATAAAACTTGTTATCTTTTCATTTTGTAGTCATAGAAATAATAAAAAACATAGTTCAAATTCTATTTAAAACTAAAACAGGTCTTTCAAAATTTCAAGATTTTCAATTAGATTCATATCAAATATTTTTTCACATATTTACATACCAAACCTCTTTTGGTCTAATATGAAAATTATTTCTTTCTTTTTTATCTATATTTTTTTTAACTTTTCACCAAGAATCAAATAATTTCTCATTTTCATCTATTTTACTTTTTATATTATTTTTCATAAAAGTAATTTTTAATTTAAAATAATATAAATTTATACTACTATTTTATCTTCTGGATTATAAACTTTTTTCTTTAATATTTCTAATTTTTTATTTTTATTCATTTCATATAATAAAGGTGAAGCTATAAAAATTGAAGAATAAGTACCAACTAATGTTCCAAAAATCATAACTAATACAAATCCACTAATACTTCCTGGTCCCCAAAAGAATGTTGTAGTTAATACAAAAAGTAAAGTTAAACTTGTAAAAATACTTCTTCTTAGAGTTTCTCAAATTGATTTATTAATAACTGTATTTAATTTTTCTTTTTTTCTAGCTCACTCTTGTAAATTAGACCTAATTCTATCAAATATAACAATTGTATCATTAATAGAATACCCTAATATAGTTAATAGTGCTGTAATGAAAAATGTATCTATTTTGAATTCTGGAAAAAAGTTTGAAGCAAATATATATAGCCCTGAAGAAATAAGTACATCATGAAATAAAGTTATAACCACTATGGCTGCAAATGAATAAGAACTAATTCAGCTAACAACTCAAGAAAATGTCCAAGCTACATATAAAGTAATACAAATAATTGCAATAATTAAAGTAATTACAGCAGTATCTTTAATATAATCTCAAAAACTTTTTCAAATATTTGTATAACTTGATTCTCTAACTGTAGAGTCATTATTTTCTAAAATTTTAAGAGTTTTATTTCTAAAATCTTCTTTTAATTCAGATAATTTTTTTTCATCAATAGATGAATCAAAACCAACTACAATTGTTAAACTATTTTGTCCACTAATTTTATAAGCATTTGTAGAATTTATAACTTCTTTTTCATTATATTTTAATTCTTTTGAAGAATTATTAATTTCTGTTTTAACTTTTTCTATATCTAATTTAGAATATGTATATTCAGATGAAGTTCATCAAGTCATATCAATTCATAGATTTAGGTTTCAAAAAATCATAATAATTAATGATGCAATAAATAGCATTCCAGAAATAGATAAATAAATAAATCTATTTTTAATAACATTTAATTTCATAATACAAAAGTTTATTTAATAAATAATAAAATTATTTTATAAATAAAAAAGTAAAAATCAAATTTTTAAAGTTGTAAAAATAAAATAATTTATATTATAGTAGTAATTTATATTTTAAAATAATAAAAAATGAAGAAAAAAATATTAAAAAAGATATTTCTATTTTTAATTAACTTATTAATTAAATTATCTATATTACTAGTTTTTATATCAATATATTTATCTTTTTTTGAGAAAGAGTTACTTAAATTATGGGTTTGAATATTAAAAGAATTTATATTAAGTTTATGAATGTGGAATTATCCACTTGCCTTCTTTTCTAGTTTAATTGAAAGTTTTCCTGTTTTATGAATGGCATTACCTAGTCAAAATATATTAATAGCTATTGCTTGATTTTTTTGAGAAAATAATTATTTAAATTTATTTTTTATAATATTAATTTCAACTATATGAGCTATTTTATGAAATTTTATTTGATATTTTTTATGAGTTAAATATTGAGAAGAATTTATAGAAAAATACTGAATGTGGATTTGAATAACTTGAGTAGAGGTTAAATATTTAAAAAAATCTTTAGATAAATGGTGAGCACTTTGAATAACTTTATGAAAATTTCATCCTATGACAAGAACCTTTCTTCCTTTTGTTGCAGGGATGTCTTGAATGACAAATAAAAAATTTGCATTTTATAATATATTATGATCATTTATATGGTCTTTTACAATGATTGTTTTATGAGTATTATTTGCTAAATATTATGAAATTATTATTGATCACTCTTGAAAAATTATGTTATTAATCATGCTTATAACTTGACTATATATTTGGAAATATAAAAAACCAGAATTCAAAAAATATATGAAAGAAAAAAATGAAGAAATGGAAAGAAAGTTTCCTAGTAAATAAGGAAAGGAAAACTTAAAATAACTCAATCTTGAATTCTTTCTCTTCTACGAATAGAAAGAGGCAACACTGAACTAATCTTAGTCCACCTTTCTCTTAAGTAAGAGAAAGTACCCGTAGGGGGATAGAGTTATGAAAGGTTTAATCAATTTATATTTTTAAAAAAATAATATGAAAAATATCTGAATAATTACAGCAATGTCAGAAGAAGCTGATTTAATAATAGAAAAATATTCTCTTAAAAAAGTTAATACAAAATGAACTTTAACTATTTTTCATTGAACTCTAGATAATAATAACTTAATTTTATTATTATGATGAATCTGAAAAATACAAGCAGCTTTTTCAACTACACATCTACTTGAAAACT
This sequence comes from Candidatus Altimarinota bacterium, assembly GCA_030950465.1. Classification (GTDB taxonomy): domain Bacteria; phylum Patescibacteriota; class Gracilibacteria; order BD1-5; family UBA6164; genus CALLPO01. The sequence goes on from JAUZRO010000016.1 coordinate 5,852, forward strand.
ACAAAATTGATTTATTAATTAATATTTGAATTGCTTGAAATTTATCTAAAGAAGAAATTAATATTTGAGATGTAATTCTTCCAAATAAATTCATTCAACATGATATTTATCTTCCTTTTGGTTGAAGTCACCTTGATTATGCTAAAGCTGAAATAACTATTAAAACTCCCCTCCTTGATAAGGAGGGGCTGGGGGTGGTTGTACATAATAATTTAAGATGTCTTACTTGAGACCAATTTATAGATGATGAAGAAATATTAAATAACTTAGAAAAAGATTTATCTTGAAATTTAGTAGAAATGGAAGCTTTTGCAATATTATCTATAGCTAGAAATTATGATATTTTAGATAAAACTATAGTAATTAAGTGAATTTCAGATTGAGCTAATAATGAAGCAATTGATGCTCATATGAGTAATTTAGAAATTGCTATGAAAAATAGTATTATAGTTTTAGATGAAATCTTAAAAAAAGTTTAGAAAATTAATTTTCTAAACTTTTTTTATTTTTTTAACCAAAAGAAATAGCTCATTTAATACTTTCTTTTAATATTTTTGTTGCTCAATAATTATTTTGAGTCATCAAATATAATCATTTATTAATAGCATATTTTTTTATTTCTTTACTTTCAAATGTTCTTGCTCACATTATTCAAAATATTTTTAAACCTCTATATTTTTGTGTTTTA
>JAUZRO010000160.1 GCA_030950465.1 Candidatus Altimarinota bacterium
TGCTATCACGAAAGGAGCCTCTTTTTTTTGCATTTAATATAATAATATGTTAAAATTATTTTAATAATATCTAATATATATATAATATGCCAATAAAAAAGGAAAATACTATAAAAATAGAAGTTTCTAAACATGTAGAAAAAACTGAAGAATTAATTAAAATGATGAGTAAATTAAAAGGTGATAAAAAATTATTGTTTCATATTTATGATTCACTAAAAGGTTTTGACCTTATAATATCAGTATTGTGAAAAGAAAAAATGGTAGAATATTTTGTTCTTTATATGAAAAATTCTGAGGAAAATTTAAAAAACTATTCTAAGTTTATCAGTTTTGTTTCTGAAAATGAATGAAGTGATTTTTTAAGTAAACTAAGAGAAATTTATAATGGAATAGTTAAAAATTATGATAGTATAAAATTTGGAAAAACTAGTTATCACTTTTGAAGTGAGGAAATTTATCTAAGAGAGACTTTAGAAAAAATAAAATCTATTTTAGAAAGTTTATGAGAATTAAAAGAAAAATGAAAATTTATAAATATAAATTTAACTTTTCTAAACTGAAATAACTCTAATCTAGATTTTAAATTTAATGATTTTAATTTAGATGAAATATTATTTTATTCTAGATTAGATGAGATTGATGAAGATACTACTGAAGAAAATTTATTACCATTTTTTCATCTATTAAATAATTTAATTGAAGAATTAAAAATAACAGAAGAAAGAGTTATAGAAATGATAAATGAAGAAAAAGAAGAATTAAAAAAAGATACTCAAATTTTATATAAACAAAAAGAAGTATTAGAAAAAGATTCTATATTAAAAGCTAAAAAAGAAATAACAACTTATTTAAAGAAAAAAAATATTGAAAATTTAGTTGAGATAATTGAAGAAAATTCTAATATTTTAAATAATATAGATAGAAATAAAAATCTTCCTCAGTCTATTATTAATAAAGATATTGAGACTTTAGAAAAGAATATAGATAGTTTAGAAAAAATAGTTTAAGAAATAATATTATTTCTTAAACTATTTTTTCTAAACTA
>JAUZRO010000161.1 GCA_030950465.1 Candidatus Altimarinota bacterium
AAATATAGAAAAAAATAAAAAAGAACCTAAAAAAAATAATTTTACTTCTATTGTAAGTGTTATTATTATAGCAATAATTATTGCAAGTATATTACCTTATTTAAAAGATTCTGAACAATTTTTTGATAAAGAAGATGTTTCTTTAACTGAAATGGAGAAAAAATTTAAAACAGAAAAATACTCTGAAATTTTAATAGATTGAAATAAAGCATATGCTACTTATACTGGCTCTTGAAAAATAATTGATTGAATTTTAAAAATAGAAAGAGATATTATTATATTGCCTTATACTGATTCTTTAAAAGACTTGGGTTTAAAAAATCCTAATATAAATACTGATATAAAAGTTAAAGATGATACAAGTGCTAAATTTTGGGCAGAAATTTTTCCTACAATATTAATGTTTATATTATTCATTATTATTGCAATGTTTATTTTATGAAAAATGGGATGAATGGCTAATAATGCTATGACTTTTTGAAAATCTAGGGCAAAATTATTTGATAAAGATGCTGAAAAAGTTTTATTTAAAGATGTGGCTTGAGCAGAAGAAGAAAAAGAAGAATTAATGGAAGTAGTTGATTTTTTAAAAAACCCAAAAAAATATAAAGATTTATGAGCTAAAATTCCTAAATGAACACTTTTAGTTTGACCTCCTTGAACTGGTAAAACTTTATTAGCTAGAGCTGTAGCATGAGAAAGTGATGTTCCATTTTTAAGTATATCAGGTTCAGAATTTGTTGAAATGTTTGTTTGAGTTGGTGCTTCAAGAGTTAGAGACCTTTTTGAAAATGCTAAGAAAATGGCTCCTTGTATTATTTTTATTGATGAAATTGATGCAATTGGTAAAAAAAGATGACCAGGAACTGGTTGATGACATGATGAAAGAGAACAAACTCTTAATCAAATTTTAACTGAAATGGATGGTTTTGATAATGATACAAATGTAATTGTTATGGGAGCTACAAATAGAGTTGATGTTTTAGATAAAGCATTACTTAGACCAGGAAGATTTGATAGAAAAATTACAGTTAATCTACCTAATCTTTCAGATAGAGAGCAAATTTTAAAAGTTCATTCTAGAAATAAAAAATTAGAAGATAATATAGATTTTAGATCTCTTGCAAGTAAAACAGTTTGATTTTCAGGTGCTGATATGTGAAATTTAATGAATGAAGCTGCTATTATAACTGCAAGACATAATGAGAAAATAATTAGTAATTCAAGAATAACTGAAGCATTTGAAAGAATAGTTATGGGGATTTCTAAAAAATCTCAAGTAATGAATCAGCAAGAAAAAAAGATTACAGCTTATCATGAAGTTGGTCATGCAATTGTTGGTAAATTATTACCTAATCCTGATCCAGTTCATAAAATTTCAATAGTTTCAAGATGAGGTGCCTTATGAGTAACATGGTTTTTACCAGAAAGAGATACACTTTTAACTACAAAAGCTAAATATCTTGATGAATTATCTGTTTTATATGGTGGTAGAGCAGCTGAAGAAATATTTTTTGGAAAAGAAAATATTACAACTTGAGCAAGTAATGATATAGAAAGAGCTACAAAAATAGCTAGAAATATGGTTACTAGATTTGGTATGTTTGAAGATATTTGAGCAGAAAACTTTGCATGAGAAATTGATAATTATAGCCAAACTTGATTACAACCTTTTGTCAGTCCAGAAACAATAAGAGCTATTGATTCTAAAGTTAAAGAAATTTTACAAAATGCATATAAAATTGCAATAAAATTAATTAATGAAAATAAAGATTTACATATAAAAATTTCAAAAGATTTACTAGAAAAAGAAGAAATAAATAAAGAAGAATTTGAAAAATATTTTATATAAAAAATGAAAATAAAAAAGAAAAACTTATTAAATATATGATTTATGAAGAAGTGAAAAATGAAATTTATGAATGATATAAAAATGAATTAGATAAGACTGAAAAAAAATAAAAAATTGAGAAATTAAATATTATTCTCTGGATGAAAGTTATAAAAAAACAATGAAGTTTATAGATAATTTATATGATAAGAAATCAGAAAAATGCATTACAATGTAAAAACTTCTTCTGAATCAGATAATGATATATATCTAAAATTAGAATATTTAAAATCAGAATGAGTAAGTAAAGAAATGATTAAGAGTTTTTATTTAACAATATTATGAACAATTAATTCTTTAGACTTTTTTCCTGAAAGATTTCAAAAAGTTTACAAAGATTATAGAAGAACTTTAATAAAAAAATATGCACGAAATTATTGAATTAATTAAAAACTTTCTTTGAGAAATTGGTTATATAGAAATTTTTATAATGATGACTTTAGAATCTAGTTTTTTTCCTTTTCCAAGTGAAGTAGCTATGATACCAGCAGGTTACCTTTCATCTACTGGACAATTAAATTTTTCTCTAGCTTTACTTGTTTGAACTTTTTGAGCATTAGTTTGAGCAACTATTAATTATTTATTATGATATTTTTTATGAAGAAAAATAATTAAAAAATTAATTAAAAATTATTGAAAATATTTTTTAATTAAAGAAAGACATTATGATAAATCTGAAAAATATTTTAATAAACATTGATCTATTACAACATTTTTAGCTAGATTTATAACAGTAGTTAGGCAATTAATTAGTTTACCTGCTTGAGTTTTTAAAATGAATTTTACTAAATTTTTTATATATACAGGTCTTTGAGCTGGATTATGGAATTTAGCATTAATGACAATTTGATATATTGCTTGAGAAAATAAAGAAATTATAGATGAATATTTATTAGAATTATTGTTCTGATGATTATTTATAATAATAATAATCTGATGAAGTTATTTCTATATAAGAAAAAAATATTACTGAGAAAAATAAAAATATTAATACAAGTAAATGCAAAAAAAAACAAAAATATTACAAAATAAAAAAACTTCAGAATTTATTTTTGAAGATATTTTAGATTTACAAAATATATTAGAATATCATTCTGATTTATATTACAATAAAGATACTTCTGAAATATCTGACAAAGAATATGATGATTTATTAAAAAAATTAGAAAAATCAGAAGATAAATTTTCTGATATTTTTAATGAGAAAAAAATAGATAAAAAAGCTAATAAAATTTGAGCAGAATTAATAGAATCAACTTTTAAAAAAGTAGCTCATTCAAGACCAATGATAAGCCTTTGAAATACTTATAATGAAGAAGATTTAAATGACTTTGATGAAAGAGTGTATAAAAATATAACCTCACCCCAACCCTCTCCTTTGGAGGAGAGGGAGCTTTTAAAAATAAATTATACACTAGAATTCAAATTTGATTGATTGTGAGTAGAATTAATTTATGATAATTGAAAATTAATTCAGGCAATTACAAGGTGAAATTGAGTAGAATGAGAAGATGTTACTCAAAATGTTTTTCAAATAACTAATATTCCAAAAATAATAGAATATAAAAAATATTTAGAAATAAGATGAGAAGTAGTGATGCCTATTTCTAGCTTCAATAGATTAAATAAAAATGCTTTAGAAAAATGAGAAAAAGTTTTTTCTAATCCAAGAAATGCAGCAAGTTGAAGCCTTAGAATGAAAGATAATAGAATTACAAAACAAAGAAAATTAGCTTTTTATGCTTATGACTTTTGAGATTTAATTATTTCAGACTCTTATTTTGATTGTACTAAAAATTTAGAAAAATTATGATTTAAGATTTCTAGTTTTTTTGAACAATATTCAGAGATTTCAGAAGTAATAGAAAAAATATATAATTTTACAGACTATAAAAATAACATAGATTTTGAAGTTGATTGATTAGTTTTAAAGGTAAATAATGTAGATTTATGGCAAGAAATTTGATTTACTCAGCATCATCCTAAATATGCAATTGCATATAAATTTCCAGCTGCAATTTTAACTACAGATATTTTATCAGTAGTTCATCAAGTTTGAAGAACAGGAACAATTACTCCAGTTGCTAATTTAGAACCTATAAATATTGGTTGAGCTATTATTAGAAGAGCTACGCTACATAATTATGAAGAATGTGAAAAATTACAAGTTTGAGTGTGAGATAGTGTTTTTATAAAAAGAGCTTGAGAGGTAATTCCAAAAATTATCTGAGTAGCAAATACCTCACCCCAGCCCTCTCCTTTGGAGGAGAGGGAGTATATATTACCACCCAAATTTTGTCCAAGTTGCTGAACTTTAATAAAAAAGGACAATGAAAAAGTAAGATATTATTGTCCAAATAATTTAAACTGTTTTGAACAAAAAAAGCATAAATTAATTTATGCAATAGGGAAGCAATGACTAAATATTGATTGATTTTGAAAAGCACAAGTAGAATTATTTTTAAAATTAAATTTAATTTCAGATTTATATTCTATATTTAAATTAGAAGAAAAAAAAGAAAAAATATTACAATTAGAATGATTCCAAGAAAAATCAGTAGATAATTTATTCAATGCTATTAATGATAGAAAAAATATTAATATTACTACTTTATTAATTAGTTTAGCTATTTCATGAGTAGGGAAGAAAGCCTCTCAAGAATTATCAAGATTATTTACTTCAGAATTTGAACTGTTAAATTTTAATTATAGTTTAGAAAAAATTGAAGAATTAGATGATATTTGACCAGAAATAGCAAAAAATATGCTAGAATTTTTCACTAATTCAGAAAATAAAATACTATTAAATAATTTAATTTCAGTATTAAGTATAGAATATTATAAAGAAAAAGTTATTTCTAATAAAAATAATATATTTTTCTGAAAAAAAGTATGTATAACTTGAAGTTTCTGAGATATTAAAAGACCAGATTTAATTAAGCAATTAGAAGAAGTTTGATGAAGTTTTGTAACTTCAGTTTCTAAAAATACAGATTTTTTAGTTGCAGGAGAAAAAGCCTGAAGTAAGTTTAAAAAAGCAGAAGAACTAAATATAAGAATTTTAGATTTGACAGAATTCAAAAACACTATAGAAAATTAACAATAATTTTGATTTTTCGGCTCTTTTCGTGATAGCAGGAAAAATACCATCTAAATTTCAAGTTTTTTCAAACAAAATCTAGCAGTTAATTTTTTGATATACATAACTTTTGAAGAAAATCAGTGTGAAACTCTTTTTGCAACTTTACATAA
>JAUZRO010000162.1 GCA_030950465.1 Candidatus Altimarinota bacterium
AGGTTTTTTTTATTTTTTAGACCAAATACTTCATCTAATAACACTTGCAAATAACTTTGTTCATTATTATCAATAGATATAGCTATCGTTCCTGTTATATCTAAAAGTTCCCTTGCTATTTCTAATCTATTTTTCATAAAAGTTAGCCAAGTAGAATGATTAAAACTATCATTGTATTTAAAGCCATCATTTCCAGTATTATATGGTGGGTCAATATATATAAGTTTTACTTTACCAGCAAAATTTGATTTCAAACTATGTAAAGCTAAAAGGTTATTACCCTTGATAATTAAATTATCTGTTATAGTGTCCTCGTCTAAACCTCTCGCTATATTTATCTCTTTGTCTCTTGTAAATGTAAAATCTTTTGTTTCTTTTACTTCATTGTTTTCATAGTAGTATTTAGTAGCATTAGAAATAACTTTTTTATCTAATAACCTACTTATTTCGTCCTTAGCTAATGTTTCATTGAAAAATATCTCTTTTCTATTTTCGTCTTCTTTACTTTGCCCACCCTCTAAAACACAATCTTTAAAAGGGAATGTTAAAACTACATCATCTATCTGTTTGATATGCTTATTTGATATAGTAAGACCAACTTTATTGGAAAACTTAGTATAACTATCAAGTAAGAAGTTTTTATCGTCTATGAAATCAATTAGCTTTCTATAATCAAAAATAGTAACTTTACCAATTTCCTTAAAAAAATGTTCTCTTGTATCTTCGTCAATAAGTAATACTTCTATCAGTTCTTCGTCGAATGAAAGGGCTAATGATTTAATCTTTTGTTTGAGTAGTTCCCCATCAGCATCGCAAAAATTCTCGTTTTGTTTTAAAATATTTTCCAGTTTTTCGTTGAAGTTCATTAATAAGCCCTATAATAGTTTGTAATTTTAAAAAGTGTATTTTACTATAATTATCATTGTGTGAGTTGAAAAGTCTCCAAGTTCTTTTTATATAAGTTTCAAAGTGTTATAGTATAATTAGATATTAAGGGGTATCTCCCTTGTCAGTTGTATATATTTTCTGACAAAGTTGTATAAAAAAAGTAATTTTAGTTATATTTATGAAATATTTATTTAATAAACCCCTAAAATAGGATATAAACACTATGATTGATGGGGAAGATATGTAC
>JAUZRO010000163.1 GCA_030950465.1 Candidatus Altimarinota bacterium
TTTCCATTTGATTTTTATTATATTTTAATATATTATATACAAAAATTAAGTTCTACCTAATTGATTTAAGGAAGAGCCAATTTTTATCTAATTTTTTTCTTAAATATCAAATATAAACTTCAACAGTTTTACTAAACATAATATCTCAATCAAATTCTCACCAAACTTTTTCATATAATTCTTTTCTTGAAATTACTTTTTCTTTATTTTGAGATAAATAAGAAAATAATCTAAATTCTAAATTAGATAATTTTATTATTTCATTATTTTTTGAAACTTCTATTTTTTCTAAATCTATAGAAAATTCTCAAATTTTTATAAAATTTGATTTATTTTTCAAATTTCTTCTTGTTAAACTTTTTAACCTTGCAATTAATTCATTATAATCAAAAGGCTTAACTAAATAATCATCTGCTCAAACATTTAATCATTCAATAATATCTTTTTTTGTATTTCTTGAAGTTAACATGATTATTGGTATATTTTTTTCTTCTTATCTTAATTTTTTACAAATTTCTAATCAATCCATTTCAGGCAAAGAAATATCCAAAATTATTGCATCATAAAAATTATTCTTTGCTTTATAAAAACCATCTTTTCAATCCAAAGATAAATCGACTTGAATATCTTGTAATGCAAAAAACCTAACAATATTTCTAGATAAAATTAAATTATCTTCTATTAATAATATTTTCATAAATTTATTTTTAATTTTTATCATTATATATATTTACTAGTAAGAAGTAGGTAAGAAAATATAAAGTAATAATTTAATTTTTTTTATACTTTTAAAAATTCAATAATATTTTCTTCTGGTCTTCCAATAACAGCTTTTTTATCATTATAAACAATTGGTCTTTCCATTAATTTTGGTTGTTTAGCCATTGCTTTTAAGATTTCTTCATCTGAAGAATTTTTTGTTAAATCACACTCTAAAAATTCTTTTTCTTTTGTCCTTGTAAAATCTATAGCATTTAATCAAAGTTTAGATTTTAATTCAACTAAATCATTATAATCTAATGGATTTTTCATATATTCTCTAAGATCATATTTCTTTCAAGAAGTATCCATATTTTTTAATCATATTCTAGATTTAGAACATCTTGAATTATGTAAAAAAGTATATCTTATTGTTTTAGCCATTTTTATTATTTTAAAGTTTAAATTAAATTCTACTATTATAAAAAGAAATTAAAAAATACAAATTAAATTTGCAAAAATACCAAAAATAATTAAATTATATCTAGTTAGATATTTATTTGATTAAACTATTAATTTATGTGAAATAATACAAAATTAATTATAGCCTTAGATAAAATGAAAAGACAAGATGCTTATGATTTTGTTTCAGAGATTTCTAATTCTATTAACACTGACCAAATAATTTTTAAAGTAAATGACCTATTAGCTTATGTTTGATTTGAATGATTACAACAATTATTCAATGATACAGAAGCTTTTTTTATGCTTGATCCTAAATATCATGACATATGAAATACTTGCTGAAACTATTTGAAACAATTAAAAGAGTCTGGTTTTGCCCCAAAAGTTAAATTTTTAACAGTCCATTCTAGTAATTGAGAGAATGCACTGAAAAAAGTTATGGAAACTAAAAAAGAATTAGGTTTAGATAACTTAAAGATTCTTTGAATTACAGCATTAACCTCTCTTAATAGTAATGAAACAAATAATATTTATTGATGAGATTCAAAAAATACAGTTATAAAATTAGCAGAAATTGCTAAAAAATGATGATTAGATTGAGTAGTTTGTTCAGCCTGGGAATCTTCAGAAATTAAAGAAATATTCTGAGAAGATTTTATTACAATGACTCCTTGAATTAGATTAAATAAAATACCTTGAGATGACCAACAAAGAGTAAAAACTCCTAAAGAAGCTATAGAAAATTGAAGTGATAATTTAGTTATCTGAAGACCAATCACACAAGCAGAAAATCCAATTGAAGTCATTGAAAAGATACTGAGAGATATGAATTCTGTAGATATGCCCATTTATGGCATATCAAATAATAATTTACAAAAATTATTATTCCAAAATAATTGGGAAAATATCTTAAAATATATTTGAGTAATTTATCTAAGACCTGAAAATTGAAAATATTGTAAATTAGCTAGTGGATTATATTCAAATGCATATATTAATATTTGAGTTTTAGAAAGATATCCAAATATTTTACAAAAAATAACTAGTGAATTAAGAGAAAAATTAATAAAAAATAATATTTTTAAAGAAGAAAATATAGAAAACTATATAATTATGTGAGCTCAAATGTGAAGTGTTAGAATTTCTTCTCACCTTGCTCTAGCACTCTGAATAAATAACTGACAATCAATTTATACAGAAAAATGATGATTAGATTGAAATTGAATGTTATTAAAAAGACATAATATAGATTTGAAAAATAAAAAAATAATATTATCAGAAGATATAATTTCAGCTTGATCTACAATTAAAAAAATGATAGAATTAGTTGAAAAATTAGGTTGAAAAGTAGTTGCTGTAACTTGTTTCTGAAATAGAAATGGAGCTGAAGAATTTAACTGAGTCCCATTAATTTACTGCTACAAACCACCAGCTTTTGAATTATATTATGATAAAAATACTCCAGAAGAAAATATTTGAAATAATCCAAAATTACCAGAAAATGTTAAAATTTCTGGTAAACCTAAAAATGATTGGTTAGAATTAGTTGAGAGTATGAGGTAATAAGGAAAAAGGATTTTAACAATAATTTATAAAAAAACATTATGCAAATAAAATTAAATTCTCCATTAGATATGCATCTTCATTTAAGAGATGCTGAGATGTTAAAAGTTGTAGCTCCATTAACTGCTAAATATTTTAGTTGAGCAGTAATTATGCCAAATCTAGTTCCACCAGTAAAAACTGTTGAAGATGTAAAAAATTATAAAAAAAGAATAAAAAAAGCTAGCTGACAAGAATTATTTAATCCATATATGACAATATTTTTTCATGAAGAATTAACAAGAGAAAATCTTGAAGAATTAAAATCAGAAATATTATCTATAAAATTATATCCAGCTGGAATTACCACTAATTCTGAAGGTTGAGCAAAAGACTTATTATCAGAAAAATCATTAGAGATTTTTTGAATAATGGAAGAGCTCTGAATAATTTTAAATATTCATTGAGAAACAAATGATTTTGTAATGGATAGAGAAAAGAACTTTGTTCCAATTTATGAAAAATTAGCACAAGATTTTCCAAAATTAAAAATAATTATGGAACATATTACAACTAAAGAAAGTGCAGATTTAGTTGTAAAATATGATAATTTATATGCAACAATTACACTTCATCATTTATATATCACTCTTGATGATGTTGCTGGATGAATGTTGGAACCACATCTTTTTTGTAAACCAATTGCTAAAAGACCTGAAGATAGAGAAGCATTATTAAAATTAGCATTATCTTGAAATTCTAAAATAATGTTTGGAAGTGATTCAGCTCCACATCCACAATCAGCAAAAGAATGTTCACACTGTTCAGCTTGAATATTCACTTCACCAGTTGCTTTACAATTTTTAGTGCAACTTTTTGATAAAAATAATAGTTTAGATAATTTAGAAAACTTTTTAACAAATAATGCTAAAAAAATATATAATTTATCAGTAGGGAATTCAGGTATGCATTCCATTCCAGAAAAAATAATTACTTTAGAAAAAAAAGAGTTTATAATTCCAGAAAAGTTTTGAGAAGTAGTTCCATTTATGAATGGCACAAAAATTGAATGGAGTGTGGTTTAAAATTTAATTATTAACTAAAATAGTATGACAAATATACAAATAAACTTTTTATGAACAGAATTTGAATCACCTGTTTTTAATGCAAGTGGTCCTGCTTGTACAACTATGGAAGAATTAGAAAAATTATGAAAAAGTGAAGCTTGTGCAATAATGATGAAAAGTGCAACTTATGAACCAAGAGAATGAAACCCTGAACCTAGATATGTAGATTTAGAAATGGGTTCAATAAATAGTATGTGATTACCTAATTTAGGTTACAAAAAATATATTGAGTTTTCTGAAATTTTAAAACAAAAATATAATAAACCTGTTTTTACATCAGTTTCAGGAATGTGCATGGGAGATTTTCCAAAAATGGTTAAAGAATTTCAAGAAAACTCTCAAGTTGATTTTATAGAAGTAAATTTATCTTGTCCAAATGTTATTTGAAAACCTCAAATTGCTTATGATTTTGAAGCAACTGAAAATATTTTATGCCTTGTTGAAAATTTATGAGATAAACCAATTTGATTAAAATTACCTCCATATTTTGATCCAATTCATACTAATCAAGTAGCTGAAATAATTGCCAAACATCCAAAAATAAAATTTCTGACTTGTATTAATTCAGTAGGGAATACACTTTTTATAAATCCAGAAAAAGAAGAAGTAGTAATTAAACCAAAATGAGGTTTTGGTTGATTAGGTTGAACTTATATAAAACCAATTGCATTAGCTAATGTTAGAGCTTTTTATAAAATATTATGAAACAAAGTAAAAATAATTTGAGTAGGTTGAATATATTCTTGAAGATATGTTTTTGAATTTTTATTAGCTTGAGCAAGTTTAGTCCAATTATGAACAAGTTTTGTTCAACAATGAGCAGAAGTTTTTGAAAGAATAAATAATGAATTAATAAATTATTTAAAAGAAAGATGATATAAAAATGCTGAAGATTCCATCTGAAAATTAAAAGAACTTTAAAATTTAAAATAAACTAATGAAAAAATTACCATTCAAAGATATATTACATACAAATCAATTTTCTAAAAAAGATTTGAAATTAATTTTTGAAACTGCTTTAGATATGGAAAAATATATAACTTGAGAAAAAACAGATGAACCATTAAAATGAAAAATAATGGCTTCAATGTTTTATGAACCAAGCACAAGAACTAGACTTTCTCATGAATCAGCTATGCTTAGATTATGATGAAAAGTTATTACTGTTTCAGATTCAACTGCTACAAGTTTATCTAAATGAGAAATTTTAGAAGATAATGCAAAGATGATTGCAATTTATTCAGATATAATTGTAATGAGACATCCAGAAGCATATTCAGTACAAACTACTGCTGAAGCAATTTCAAAACCAGTAATTAATGCTGGAGATGGTCCTCATCAACATCCAACTCAAGCATTACTTGATGTTTATACAATTTTAAAAGAAAGAAAAACTTTAGATAATTTAAAGATTGCCTTAGTTTGAGATTTAAAATACTGAAGAACTACTCATTCACTTGTTTTTTTAATGTGACTTTTTAAGAATATAGAATTTACTTTTATAAATCCAGAATGACTTTGAATGCCAGAAAAAGTTACCACTTTTCTAAAAGATAAAAATATTAAATATTCAGAAACTATAAATTACAAAAATTGAATAAAAAACTGTGATGTTTTATATGTAACTAGAATTCAAAAAGAAAGATTTCCTGATTTATCTGAATATGAAGAATTAAAAAATGATTTTATATTAGATTTAAAAATTCTTGACTGAAATACAGATATTACTATTCTGCATCCACTACCAAGAGTAAATGAAGTTTCTACAGAAGTTGACTCACTTCCAAATGCAGCATTTTTTAGACAAGCAGAAAATGCAGTTCCTGTGAGAATGGCTTTGTTGTATTTATTGTTGGGATAATTAAAATGAGTTTTAAAATACTAAATTATTATATATAATTTAGTATTTTTTGTTTTTATAAAAAAAATATGCAAATTATTTGACTTTTATAGATATGATTGTTCTAACAAATTAAGTTTTGTCAAACAAAAATATTTTAATAAATAATTTATAAAATTATGGAATCACAATTAAGCGCATTACCTTCAAATAATGAAGTTCCTAAGAAAGAAGTCATTACTATTGAACAACCTAAAAAATTAGAATTAACTAGAGAAACAGCTGCTGATCATTGATTACCAGAATGAACAACAGCATCATTTTTTTGAATGACAAATAAAAAGTGAGAAGAATTATATTTTACATATGAAAAAACACCTGATAGTCTTTCAAAAGAAGAAAAAGTTCAATTAGCTGATTATTTAATTAATAAAGCAGAATCAAATAGGTCATTTTATTTAGTAAAAGATTATATTGCAGCAGCTAAATTAAATCCTAATAAATATCAAGAAAAAGCTGAAACAGAAATTTTAAAACATGCAACAAATTCTTGATGGAGTCATGAAGTTGTAAATAACTTAGGAAAATTATGATTAAATAAAAATGAAATAAAAGAAGAAATAATTTGAGTTGCAGATAAAATGTTAGCAGAATGAGTAACACAATGATGAGAAAATGATAATACAATTTCTTTTGAAGTTGATGCAAAAGGATTAATTATTCCACTTATAGAAATATGAGAAGCTGGAAATGAAAAAATTTCACAATTAAGACAATTAATATCTAATATTAAAAAAGAAGGTTATTCAAGACCACTAGAAGATTTTGACCAAGCTGTTGATATACAAATAAAATATGGAAAATTAAAAGTAGATACAAGTTCTTCATGAGAAAGTGGTAAATGATATAGTATAGAAAGTTTTAAAATAAATAGAGAATGAAAAGAGTATCTTTTATTATATTGAGATAAAGATAACACATTAGAAATACCTGTTGGATATTATACTAAAAATTGAAAAATAGATTATGATTTAAAAGGTGATATAAAAAAAACATTTATAAACAATTATAAAAAGAAATTATGACTACAAAATTAAGTACTTGACCTTCAAGTGATAATAACGAAAAAACTACAAATAATGATTTGATAAATCTAAATGATATTTCTCAATTTAAAAATATTGCAAAAAACTCTTATAATAAACTTGTAGGAAAATCAAAATTTTCTTGAATTACTTCTCGACTTTGAATATAAAATCAATATAATTAAAAGTAATTAAATTACTAAATAATTATAATAAAATGAAAGAAAAAATCAATAAAATTTTTGAAGAT
>JAUZRO010000164.1 GCA_030950465.1 Candidatus Altimarinota bacterium
AATTTAACTTCTTTTATGTACCAAGGTTCTTTTAATCATAGTGCCTGTAAAAATAGTTCTTTTTCCATTTGATTTTTATTATATTTTAATATATTATATACAAAAATTAAGTTCTACCTAATTGATTTAAGGAAGAGCCAAGAATATTGGTTTGTTTCATTGTCATATTCAAATTGTATACCTTTTAATAAAGTATTTAAAAGTCAATCTTTATATTTTTCTAATGTCATATTTTATTTATATTTATTAAATATATTATATATAGATATTAACTATATTTGTGATTTTTGCAAATAAAAAAAACTAGACTTTGTTTAAAATCTAGTTTATTATTAATAAATTTGGAAATTATCATTTTCTATATCTGATTTAATTTTTTCATATTTTGCTTCAAGTATATTTTTAATTTCATTTGAAATGACTAAATTCATTCAATATTTTTTATCAGATTTTTTAACTACAAATATTGGAATATAAAATTTTTCTGTTTCAAATATTAAAACACCTCTAATTTCAATAAGATTAAAAGAAAATTTATATTTTGTGAATGGTTTTTCTAAGTTTAATAACTTACTTTTTCTTAATTTTATTGCAAATTTACTTAAATCCGCCTCTATCTTAAATATTTTTTTAAAATCTTTTTTGAATGTTTTAGCTATAATTATATTATTCATTTTTGTTTTAATAATTTACTAAAGATTTTAGGAGCATTTTTTAATATTTCACTAGAATTAATAACTTTTATTTCTTCTTCACTTAATTCTTCAATTTCTAATTTTCAATAATCTCTTTTAAAAGAAGTAAATTTTGCTCAAATTTCTATTTCTTTTTCAATATATCATTTTAATAAAAAACTTAACAGTGCTTTCATTGTTAATCATTCAGCTTTAGCCATTGCCATAGCTTTATTCTTTAATTCAGTATTTATGTTTGCTACTATTTGAGAATTCATTTTTTGTATAGTTATTAAATATATTATATATAGATTATAACTATATTTGTGATTTTTGCAAATAAAAAAAATTGTAGAGACACATTGCATGTGTCTTGAAAATTAAAATTAAATTAAATAAAAAAATTAAATTAAAATTAAATTAAAATTAAATAAAAAAATTAAAATTAAATTAAATAAAATAAAAAATTAAATTAAAATTAAATTAAGTAAAAAAAGACACATGCAATGTGTCTCTACAAAAATTAATCTTTATTATTTGTTACTATCAAGCATAAAATAAAAGCAAGGGGCTAAAGACCCTTGTTAAAGCTATTAATTTTTAAACATTTAGAAATAATTCTATATATTAGTACACCAACAAGGGTCTTTAGCCCCTTGCTTGATAGTAACTATTATTTTACAATTTTTTCTTTAATATTTCATTAAATATTTTTGGATTTCCTTGTCATCTACTTGCTTTCATACATTGTCCTACAAAAAATCAGAATATATTTTCATTTCATCATCTGTAATCTTCTACTTGTTTAGAATTATTTTTTATAACTTCATCAACTATTGTTTCTAAAGAAGATAAATCATTTTTTTGTCTTAATTTTTTTGAGTCTATAATTTCATCAGCATTTCATCAGTTGTTAAACAATTCTTCTATAACTAATTTTGAATTAGTTGAAGAAAGTTCATCTTTATTTACTAGATTAATTACTTTTGCTAATTGTGAAACTTTAAAATTTAAATTTGAAATATTTATTTCATCTTCTGAATCTTTAATTAAAGCTAATAATATTGTTGTAATATAACTACATGATTTTTTAGCATCATTAGTTAATTTAAAAAGTTCTTCAAAATAACTAGATAATTCATAATCAGCAGTTAATAATCTAGCATCATCAGGTTGTAATTTGTGAGTTTTTAAATATCTAATTCTTCTTTCTATTGGAAATTCTACTATTCCCTTTTTAGTTTCTTCTATAAAATCATCACTTAAAATAATAGGCAATAAATCTGGTTCTGGGAAATATCTATAATCCATAGCATTTTCTTTTGATCTTAGGCTTGAAGATTTTCCAGAATCATCATCCCAACCTCTAGTTTCTTGGTCAATTACTCCTCAGGCTTTTATTATTTTTAATTGTCTTTTATATTCTGAGGCTATTACTCTTGAAACTGCTCAAAATGAATTTACATTTTTATGCTCTGTTCTTATCCCAAATTCTTCTTGTCCAACTGGTTTAATAGAAAGATTTACATCACATCTCATTTGACCTTTATCCATATCAGCATCTGAAACTTTTGAAGCTCTCATTAATTTTTGAATTTCTCTTAAAAATTCAACAGAATCTTCTGCATTTGTAAAAACTGGATCAGTTACAATTTCCATTAAAGGTGAACCTGCTCTATTAAAATCAATCAAAGTTTTTCAACCTCAATGAGTTAATTTACCAGCATCATTTTCTAAATGCATATGATGAATTCAAAAGTTTTTTTCTTCTCAATTTACAAGAGTTTTAACACTACCTGCTCCAACTATTGGATCAAATAATTGAGTAGTTTGAAATGCATTTGGACTATCTGGATAATAATAAGATTTTCTATCAAATCTAGAAACTTTATTAATTTTACAATTCATCATCATTCATCATAAAAGTCAAAGTTTAACAACTTCCTCATTTAATTGAGGCAACATTCCAGGAAAACCTGAACAAATTGGACAAATATTTATATTAGGCTCAGGAGCTAATGCAACTGCATTTTTACAAGAACAAAGCATTTTTGTTTTAGATTTTACTCTAACATGAACCTCAAGTCAAATTATCATTTCATATTCCATTTTCAGTATTTTTATTAATTATTTATAATAAGTTTTCCTTATATTTTTCAAATTATAATAAATAATTTTTTTTTTTCAATCTTTTTCTTGATTAATAATCAAAATATGATAAACTGCTTTTAAGTTAGAAATAACTTCATTTTAAAATATAAAAATAAAAATATGGAAATTAAGGTAATATTACATACTGAAGAAACTACAAAAGATGTTGTAGAAAGATTAGTTAAAGAAAATTTAGACCATAAAGTATCTGCTTATCTTAAAAAATATGAAAATAAAAAAGATGCTGAAGGGACAATTGAATTAAAAGTAGAAAAAAATAAAAAAGATTTATTTAATGCTAAATTAATAGCAAATCTTGATACTGATGAATTTATTTTTGAAAGAGAAGATTATGAAAATTTAGATGATTTAGTTAATAATTTATTTAAACATTTAAAAGAAGAATTATCTTCTAAATAGTTTATATATAAAAAAGTATGAAGAAAAATTATTTTTTCTTCATTTTTTTTTGCAATAAAAATTTAGTGAATATAATTTTTTATAAATAAAAGATACAAGGAGCTAAAGACCCTTGTTGTAATTAGTAAATAAATTTTATAATTATTTAACTAACAAGGGTCTTTAGCCCCTTGTCCAAAAACTATGAAAATTGCAATATTACATGAAATGCTTATAAAACTTTGATGAGCTGAAAAAGTTGTGGAAAAAATTATGAAAATGTATCCAGAAGCTGATATATTTACTCTTATTTATGATGAAGAAAAAGTAAAGAAAATCTTTCCTAAATCAAAAA
>JAUZRO010000165.1 GCA_030950465.1 Candidatus Altimarinota bacterium
GTTTTAATATTTTCTAATTTTCATATTTTAGATAAAATTCTTTTTTTAGAAATAGACTTTATATGCCTTATTTTCAATATGGAATCTTTTTATAATTTATTTGAAAAATTAGGATTTAATATTATATCAAAAGTGTCCAAATCTTTTTTATTAGATTCTTCATTATATAAGCTTGTTATAGGAATAACAACTATATCATAACCTCTATTATGTCTATTTGATTTTATAATAATTCAAGGCCTAATTCAATTTATTTCATTTCAAATATTAATACCAAAATTAACATAATGTATGTTATATTTTTGAAACCTCCTAAAATTTTCATTCTGTTGATTTATTAATATTTTATCTTTGAAATTTTGAATATGATTATCTAAATTATGAGATTTATTTTTATTCTGTAATAAAAATGTTTCTTTTACAAATAAATTAAAACTTTTACAAATTAATACACTTTTATCTAAAAAATTATTTACTATAATATTTAATTCTATATTTTTGCTCATATTTTTTTATTAAATTATATTTCTTTATTTACTCTTACTTTATCTGCTCAAATTTCTTTTTCAAAATAATATATTTTTCAGTCTATAATTCAGTCTAAATATTCATATTCTTTTCAAGGAATTAAATCAGAATTTACAAAACCTTTCATTGAAGAAAGTTTATGTAATCCAGATTCTTGAACAAAAACCTCTTTTCAGAAAATATTAATTGTTTCTCAAACAGGCCTATCAAGTAAAGTTTCACTAGATTTTTGCCATTTTCAATTTTTTAATATTTTCTGACTTCAATCATCTTCACTTATATAAAATTCTTCTCAATCTATAATCACAAAAAATTTATCAAAAAATCCTCAATCATATTCATATCTCAATTGTCATTTTACATAAATTTTTTTATTTTTCCACTCTATTTCTTTTCAAACAATAAATTCACTAGGAAAATCTATAAATTCTCCTTGTTCTCAAATTTTATTTAATTCTCATTCTCCAAATTCTAGAACAGAATTACAATATCCACAAGCCATAATTCTTGCATATTTTTCTTCAAATTTTATAGGTCTTCCACAAGATGGACAATTTTTTAATGCTGTCATATTTTTTTAAATTAATATCAATATATTATTTATAATTATATACAAAAAATATTTATTTCAAAATAAAAAAAATAGATTTTTTATAGGTTACTATAAAGCATATAATTTTTATTATTTTTTCAATTTAATTTTATCTGAGCAAATATAGTATAAATCATTATTTTTTTATAATAAAACATATTAGTTTTAAATTAAATTATTAATAACTCAAATAAACATTTCAATCTTCCCTTCTAATTTACTTATATTTGCTTTTAACTCAATATTTTTTGTAATAGAAGTTTCTTTTAATAAACTTGCATGTCATTCATATTCTATTTTTCAAGAATAATTATTTAATTCATTTAAATTATTTTGAGTTTTATCTTTTAGAGAATAAAGTAGAAATATTACTCAAGATAAAGAAAAAAAACTATTTGTAATTTTAATTAATATTTCTTCTTTTTTTGAATTAGTTAGTAATTTATCTGAATTCAAAATTCAAGTTACATCAGCTATATCAAGCATAATTTTTTGTATATTTTCTCAAATTTGATTTTGTCATATTATTTTTATTCAACTAGTTATAATATTTTTATTTTCTAAAATATCATAATCTATAAAATAATTATTTCAAAATTCTCAATTAGATAAAATAATTAAATCTTTATCTATTATTTTAGATTTAATTTTTATTCATGAAAAAAAAGTTGATTCAAAAGTTTCTATTTTTAAATCAAATATTTTTATAGCATTTAAAAAATTATCAGATATTTTATTAATCTGTAATTCTTGATTTTTTATTAAAGTTGGTATAAATATTTCTATCATAATATTGTTTTTATAAATTAAATATTAATAATCTCTTCTAATCAAAAGATAATTTCATCATACATAAAAATATTATAATCTTCTATATTTCAAGTAAGTTGTGCTTTTTCAAGACTCTTTAAATATTTTTCTCTGTTTTCTACTTTTATACTAATAATTGGAAATCATCAAATAAGTAAAACTAAATTAAAAAGTAATCTTGCAACTCTTCAGTTTCAATCAATAAAAGGATGGATTGAAACAAATTTTAAATGTAATTCAGATGCAAAGTCTATTAAATCTCAATTATAATTTAAAATCCATTTTTCTAAATCTAACATTAAATCATAAATTTTCATATGATTTGGTAAAATTACACTAGAACCTGAAATCCTAACATTTGTATTTCTATATTTTCAAGCATTAAAATCATCAATTCATTGTAAAATTAAAGAATGAATATCTAAAATTATATTTTTTGTTATTTCATTTTCATTAATGATTTCAGATTTATTTACTACAAAATCTAAAGCTTTTGCATGATTTTTTACTTCATAAATTTCTACAACTTTTTTATTTCAAATAGATATTCAATCTTCAATAACTAGTTTAGTTTCCATTTCTGTAAGAGTATTTCATTCTATTGAACTTGAATTATATGTTAATTTTATTCTTCAAAATTCAAAAATATTCTTTTTAATTATTTCTCATTCTTTAAGTAATTTCTTATATTTTTCTAATAAAATATAAATTTCTTTTTTTTTATTTAACATATTTATTTTTATTAATTATAAATTATAAATTAAATTTTTTATATCATTCTAAATAATATTCTATTATTTTTGGATTAGTTAATGTGTTTATTTCTACATTTTTATTTTCTCATAAATAATCATTATCAAAACCTGTACATCATAATTTTGGACAAATATCTTTATTCTCTAAAATTCCTTTTTTACTTAATACAAATCACCAATCTCAGAAACTAGGTAAATATCTATGATAAGCTAAACTATTTCAAAAAACTGAATTAATAGTTTTATCAATGCTCCAAAATGCCTTTGTTGCAAAAAAGCTTGAGCTTGATTGAGTTACAAAGATTCAATCTTTTTTAAGAGTTCAATGAATTCAAATATAAAATTCTTTTGAATATAATTTTGCAGTACCAACATCTCTAGGATCTGGAAAATCAGCAATTATAAAATCATACTTATTTTTTGTGTTTTTTATAAATTTAAAAGCATCAATATTTATTATATTAACTTTTATATTACTTAGAGAATTTTTATTTAATTTTATAACATCTCTTTGTTTAGAAGAAATTTCTATCATTTTAGGATCTAGTTCTACTAAAGTTATATTATCTATAAAATCATATTCTAGTAAATTTCTAACAGCTAGTCAATCTCATCATCATAAAACTAAAACTTCAATAGGGTGAATACAAGATTCACCCCTACAATTTTCTGTAGGGGCAGTACCTTGTGTCTGCCCTGTGTTTATTAATTTCATTGGCCAATCAACTAAAGCCTCATGATATCTATTTTCATCTAAACTATTAAATTGGATATTTCAATTTAAATACATTCTTAAATCTTCTCATCTTTTTGTTAAAACTATATTTTGATAATCTGTTTGATAAGTTTGTAAAATAGGTTCTTTGAAATAAAATTTTAAATAAAAATTTTCTAATTTTTGAGAAATAGTTAATAAAAATATAAAATACAATAAAACTCAAAATATAATTAAGTAGTATTTAATAAAAAACTTATTATTCTTAATAATTTTTAATTTTTTATTTTTATTTTTTAAATAATTTAAATACAAAAATGCAACTAATAAATTTAAACTTCAAATAAAAATACTTATATTATAAAGTCATAAATAAGGTAATAAAATTATTGGAAAAAGTAAACTAGCAAGTAGTCATCAAATATAATCAAAAGTAAAAATATCTGATATTATTGACTTAGTTTTAATTTTTAGTTCTTTGTAAACAGTTGCTACTAAAGGAATTTCTATTCAAACTAAACTACCTATTAATACAGTTAAAAAGAAATATATAAATTGAAAAGAAAAATCACTATTTCATAAATATATGTAAGCTAACTTAAGTATAATTACAGAGGTTGCTCAAATAATAGATAAAATAATTTCTACCCTTAAAAAGTTTTTTAAAGCTTCTCTTTCTAAAAATCTTGAAAAGTATGCTCCAATTCACATACCACTCATAAAAAATCAGATAGTAAAACTAAATTGCCTTACACTATCTCCTATTAAATAAGAACTTAAAGTTCAAAGCATAAGTTCATATAATATTCAACAAATTGCAATAATTGATATAAGAAATAAAAGCATAAAAAGATTTGATTTTTAATTAAAATATGATAAACTGTGATTGTATCACGACGAAAGAGAGATCGAACGGCTAAATACCTAAGAACACCTCTTTCTTTTTTTTGTACTCAATTTTTCTCTTTATACTAGATATAGATAAATTTATTCTGTATTTTGTTTCTAATTGTTTATATAAAGATGAATATTTATAATTTGGAAATAATATTCTTTCAAACTTATTTTTATCAATCAAATGTTTTACAACTTTAATATAATCTCAATCTCAAGAAACTAAAATAATCTTATTAAAGTTTTCATTATTACAAGCATTTTTCATCATTTCAAAACAAATATCTACATCAACATTTCATTTCTTTTTTCATTTCATATTAGAGTTATGTTCTCTAAATACAAGAATAAAACCAGATTCTTGTAATCTAGTGTATAATTCTTGCTCATTTTGATCTAAAAATCATAGAAAATAATAAACTCTTTTTATTTTAAATTTATATTTTAGATAAATTCTAAATCTTTTAAAATCTATTTTCCAGTTTTCAGTTGCAGTTCCCATATGTAAATTTTGTCCATCAATAAATGCAAGATTATATTCTTCTTTTTCAATATTTTCATTCATATTATATTTTGATAATAAACTAATTTTTAATATAATACTTTTAAACTTAATAATTGCAATATAAAAAAATGATTTGATTACATATAATAGCTGATTTAAAATGAATAGATTTTTCTAAAATTAATTTAGATAAAAATATTCTTAAAAAACTTATTTCTGAATTATTAAAAAAATATAAATTAACAGAATTATGAAATTATTATCATACTTTTTGAAATAATAATGAAATAACTTGTGTAGTAGCTCTTGCTGAAAGTCATATTTCAATTCACAGCTGGCCAGAAAAATGATATATCAGTTTAGATATATTTGTATGTAATTTATGAGAAAATAATTCTTTAAAAGCAAAAAAAATCTACCAAGAATTGATAGACTTTTTTAAACCTAGAAATATAGAAGAAAATTTTATAGAAAGAAATAGTTAAATTTTAACTATCTTTCAATCATCATCTGTTAAAAAAATATTTCATTTTTCATCAAAAGTTATTCATTCCCAAGCTCATTTTTTGAGTTTTATTTTTTGTATAATTTCTTTTTTTTCTAAATCATATTTTAATATAATATCATTTTTATCAGATAAAATATATAAAAATCATGAGTTATAACTTAATCAAGATAAATCTTTATATTTTAATTTTATTTTTTTTGTGACTTTAAATTTTTCATCACTAAATTCTAAAAATAATAAATTTTCTTTTTTTTCTGATTGAGTAGAAATAATATATTTATTATCTGAGATTTTAATAAATCATTCTATTCACTTTTTTTCTAAATTATATCAGAAAATTTTATATTTTTCTAAAATGTTAAAATTCTCTAAATCTATTTTTAAAATATTTCAAGTTTTTTCATCAATAACTAACAATTCATTATCCAGGCAAATTATAGATTCCAAATCATAGTTTCAAATAAATTTCTTTTTTAATATAGTTCACTCTTTATTTAATTTATAAATATTTCACTCATCATTTACAACAAAAAAAGTATCATTCTTTTCAGAATAACATATTCAAGAAGCCTCTGCTATATTTGAAATTTTTTTGTAATTTTCATTATTATTGCAAGACATAATAAATAATAATAGAAAAAGTATAAATATATTTTTCATAATTTTTTGTTAGAAATTATTTTTAATTTTCTTATTTAATTAAAAAAATCATTAGGCATTTCTTCTTTATTATCTCTTCTTTTTTCATTATCTATAGTACTACTTGTTTTTGCATCTTCATCATTAGTTATGTTAATTGCTACTTTTTCAGTAATATCTATTGCCCATGGAATATCAATTCTTGCAATAATTTCAAAACTATATTTTTTTCTCATAGATGGCATAAACATATCAAGTAAAATTTCAGCAATACTTCTAAGAGCTTTTGGAATTTTATTTAGTATTTTATCAAAAGAAATTTCATCTCAAATTGCATTTAAAGGAATGATAAATTTAAAAGGTATTTCTTCTTTTGAATATTCTCATTTTCACATTAAATTAGTCTCAAGTAAAAAATTATATCTATTATTTTTAGAAATATTATCTCAATTATCTAAATTAATAGAAGTACTGCTTATAATTCTATTTAATCATATAGTTATTTTATCTGCTTTGATTTTATCTTCTGCAAAATCAAATTTCATAGTTCAAGTTACTTCTTCACCACATTTATAAGTAAGTTTAGATAATTCTAAAAGAATTGTCTTTTTATTAAAAATTCACATATTTTTTTATTAAGAATATAATATGTAAATATATTAGCATACATTTTTAAATAAAACAAAAAAATAGGGCTCCTTTCGTGATAGCATGAAAAATCTAGAAAAAATAATAGCTATAAATTATATTATAATGCTATTAAAACATATAAAAAAGAGAAGAAAAGTTTTAAATAAACTTTTTTCTCTTTTTTTGTTGATTTTTAATGTAGATTTTTGGTAAAATTAAGGTG
>JAUZRO010000166.1 GCA_030950465.1 Candidatus Altimarinota bacterium
CCTAATTGATTTAAGGAAGAGCCAAAAATATTAATAATACAAGTGATTGAATTCATTGAATTATTAGTTTATCTTATAATAAAATAAATAGAAGTGATGCTTCTGTTGTAAGTAAGGTTGGGGTAGTGACTACAAGAAGTGAACGTTTTTATGCAGACAATAATTGAAATTGAGTAAAAGATGATGAGGAGTTGTATTCAGAAATTACTTGAAATTTTAATAATTTTGAAAATTATCATACTTCTAGTGAAATAAAAACATTAGTACAAAACAATAGAAATTTGGAATGAATTAAGCCAGAGGTTAAAGAACAATATTATGAATTTTGGAATAATTTACTAGAACAATATGATAATTGAGAAATTGCTTATGCTGAAATTGAAGAAAAATATAAAGAATTCTGGGATTATGAAAATTGATGAATAAAAGAAATAAATGATATTGATTCTCAGATTTTTGAGAATGATGCTGTTATTGAATCTAATGATGATAGAGAGCTTACACAATATTCTAGAGATATTTTAGATTCTTTTAAAGAAGCAAAAAGAGATTGAATAGATGTAACTCAAAAATTAATAGAAAAATACTCAAATTCTTCTGAAAGTGAAAAAATAGAACTTTTAAAAACAGTTTGAGATAAAATGAATGATAATTATGATTATGATGTTTTAGCTGAAGGAGATTGAGATGTTAATCATGATAAAATGTGGAATTCCTTAATTGATCCAAAATTATTATGATGAGTTTGTAGGCATATACATTCTGAAATTTCAATATTAGCAGAATGATTATGAATGACTGCTTGAATTATAAGTACAAATGCATGATGAAACTGAGGTTGAGCTCATGCAATAACTCTTTTAAAAAAAGAAAATTGAAATTTTGTATTAATTGATTATTGAACTGTATACACATGAAAAAGTTTTGAGGATTTACAGAGTAATTATTTAGATTCAAAATGATCTACAGTATTACAGCAAAGAATATCTGATCCTTATTGAAATCCACTTAAATTTTATCAAACAAAACAATCAAAATTATTTGAAAAGGATATTTCTGCTCTGTGAATTTGAGATATGATGGAACATTCTAAAAAAGTTGCTAAAGAATGAATAGAAATTAAAGATTGATTTGATGTTAATGTTTGATTATGAAGTCAAACAAAAGTATCTGCTTCATATTGAAATTGAACAGTTGAATGAGGAGTATTTTTTAATGATGATAATTCAGGACTTTATGAAGAATACCAGTCTTATTGAATAGATTGAAAAATAAAAATTTGAGATAGAGAAGGTGCTTATTGAGAATTTTCAACAAATATAAAAATATCTCAACAAAAAATTAAATATTTTTCTTGACAAAGTAAATTATATGACTCTGCTTCTTTAGCTGTTAATTATTCTAAGGAATTAGTTGATACTGAAAAATTAGCTATAGATTTAGGTATGAGTGCTCAAATGAGTATACATTGAAATCATGAAGATTTATCTGACTGAGTAAGTAGTTTAAAATGATCAGTATGAGTTACATTAAATTGAGAATATCAAGCTACAGATAATTTAACATTAAATTGAAATGTTTCAATCTGATGAGATGGTTGATGAAATTTGAGATCAGAGAATGTAGATACATTAGAAATTTATGAAAAATATTGAATATGAGCTGGTTTTGAATATAATTGAGATTCTATAAATTATTGAGTAAATTGAAGTTATGAACAATGATTGTGATATAAAAAACAATCTGTTTCTTGAAATATATGAAATGATGAATTAGAATTAACAGCTTCATATAGTGAAGAGATAGATAAATCATTTTTTGAAATACCAAAAAGCACTGAAGCGAAGCTTTGATTAATTTATAATGTAACAGATACACTTAATATTAATACTAGTTTATGACAAAATAAAATACAATGAAGTAAAGATAAAAATATTTATGTTTGAGTAGAATGGAAATTTTAATAAAATAAAAAAGTTTAATTTTTAAAAATTAAACTTTTTTATTTACATTTTTTTAAATGCTTTTTAAACTTGTAAAAATAGCTATTTTCAATAAAATAAATCTAAATATTTAATAAAATTAAAATTATGACTAAAAAAATAATAAAAATACAAGTATGTCGTTGAAAAACATGTAGATCTAATTTTTCGGAATATATAACTAAAAGGCTAAAAGGAGATATTGAAAGGTTAGATTTAAAAAATATTATAATAGAAGAAACTTTATGTATGTGAATGTGTAAAAAATGACCTAATGTTAAAGTTGATGATGAAGTTATTAACTATGCTGAACCTGCTAAAATTTCAGATAGAGTAATTAATTGACCAAAGAAAAAGAAAAAAATTAATAATAAAAAATAAAAAATGAAAATATATAATACTCTGACAAGAGAAAAAGAAGAATTTAAACCTTTAAAACAAGACAAAGTAAAGGTTTATTTTTGTGGACCAACTGTTTATAATTATGCTCATATTTGAAATTTAAAAACTTATACTTGAAATGATATAGTAGTGAGAACACTAAAATTTTTAGGATATCCTGTTGAAACTACTATGAATATTACTGATATTGATGATAAAACTATTAGAGATTCTAAAATTGCTTGAGAAAATCTATCTGATTTTACTGAAAAATATAGTGAAGCATTTTTTGATGATTTACAAAAATTAAATATTCATCCAGCTGATAATATTGAAAGTATTTCTAATATTATTCCAGAAATGGTTAGAATGATAAATACAATGTTAAGAAGATGATTTGCTTATATTTGAGAAGATAAAAGTATTTATTTTAAAATTTCTAAATTTCCTAAATATTGAAAGTTAGCTAATATTGATTTAAAAGGTTTAAAAGAATCAGTAAGAATTGATAATGATGAATATGATAAAGAAAATGCTGGAGATTTTGTTTTATGGAAAGCATATAATTTAGAAAATGATTGAGAAAATTTCTGGGAAGGTGAATTTGAAAGCTGAGATAAAAAAATAATTTTAAAATGAAGACCAGGTTGGCATATTGAATGTTCAGCTTGTGCTATGAAACATTTTTGACCACAAATTGATATTCATATGTGAGGAGTTGATTTAATTTTTCCACATCATCAAAATGAAATTGCTCAAACTGAAGCTTGTACTAGAAAAACTTTTACAAAATATTGGGTTCATCATGGTCATTTAATGGTAGATTGAAAAAAAATGTCAAAATCTTTAAATAATTTTTATACATTAATAGATTTAGAGGAAAAGTTTTTAACCCACCCCCAACCCCTCCCTAGTAAGGAGGGGAGAATAACTTCTTCTGTTTTATATAGAGCAATTAGATTAAATTTTATAAATTGTAAATACAGAGATTGAGTAGACTTAAGTTTTGAAAAGTTAGAAACAAATTTTACTATAATAAATAAAATAGATGAAACTATAAAAACAGTTTCAAGAAATATTCAAATTACTGAAGAAAAGGGAATTTCAAGAGAATTTAGAGAGGATATGCAATGATTAATGCAAGATTTTATTGCATCTTTAGAAGATGATATAAATATTCCAGAAGCACTTGCTTTATTATATTCATTTGGTAAATATGTTAATTCAGGAATTTCAGAGAAAAAATTTGGTAGGGAAGAATTAGAATCAATTTTAGATATGTATGAACAATTAAATGAAGTTTTTGCAATTATAGATTTTTCACTTTTAGAAGAAAATAAAGATGAAATTCCAGAAAATATTTTAGAATTATTAGAGAAAAGAAATTTAGCAAAATCTGAAAAAGACTTTGAAACAGCAGATAAAATTAGAGATGAATTATTAGAACAAAATTATAAAATAGTTGATGCAAGAGAAGGAAGTAGAGTAGAGAGAGTTTAGATTTTAAATTAAAAAAAGATGTCAGAAATAGTAAATACATTTAAATTAGATAATTTAGATTTATTAATTCCAATGGATAGAAAACAATTTTACATAGAATAAATTGAGGAATTTAAAAAAAATTGAAATCCTATTAAAGCAGTTGAAGTTATTAATATTATTCTTTTTAATGAAAGTTGAGAATTAATTTTACAAAAAAGATCATCTTGAAAAACACATAATTCTAATTTATTAGATAAATCTATATGATGACATATTGTTCATTGAGATTCTCCAGATTTTACTGCTATGGTTGAATCAGTTCAAGAATTAAAAGTTCCATCAATAGTTTTAAGAAACCATAATGATTATATTAAGACATATAGTTTGTTGAAAAACTACCTAACATCAACTGCAATTATAGAATATATAGATACAAAAATAATATATAATACAAAAATAATTAATTGAGAAGAAATTCAAATAGCAAATAAAACTCATTTTTATATTTGAGTTTATTGATGAAGTGTAAAAAATGTAGATAAAGAAGCTAAAGGAATATTATTTTATAATTTAGAAGAGTTAAAAGAAGAGTTAATTAATTTTCCAAATACATTTACACAAGATATAAAATATTATATAGAAAAATATGATGATTATTTTAAAGAATTTATTAATAATATAAAATAAATGATTATAAAATAGTTGATGCAAGAGAAGGGAGTAGAGTAGAGAGGGTTTAGAATTTAATTTTAAAAAATTATGTCTTTACAAGCAGTTAATTATTGTAGTAATTCTCAAATGATTTGTTGAAATTCATTACAATTAAATTTTCATTTTAATCCTAAATTTCAAGATTTAGATGAATTATTATTATATTTTGGAATTAGTATTTTATTGGTGTTTTTACTGTATTTTTTCATAAAGTATATAATAAAAAAGTTAAATTTTAAAAAATGGGAAAATAATAAACTAAAAAAAATATATTTAACCTTAAAAATAGTATTATTTATACTATTTATTTCACATTATTTAACTATTTCTGAAAGTTGTTCACCAATTCCAGAATTTAATTGTAAGATACCAGTCTTATATGGAAGTTAAAAGATAAATTATTTTTAATATTTGAATTATAATCACTAAAAGATTAAAGAAATTCTAAGAATATTTACCATTTGATGATGTTATGAAAATTTCAATCAAGAATTTATTAAAAATATAAAATAAATGATTATGATTTAATTAATAATTTAAAATAATTAAAATGAAAAAGAATTTTAATAAATGGAATAAATTAAAAGAAGAATTAGAGGAATCTGAAACTGATGTATATTTTAATGAATGACAAATTTGGTGGATTACAATCTGATTAAATTTAAAAAATGAATCTTGTTGAAAATGAGATAGCTTTAGAAGACCTGTTTTAATACTAAAAAAATTATCTTCTAAAACTTTTATTTGAATTCCATTAAGTAGTAAAATAAAATCTTGAACTTGGTTTGTTAATTATAAACAAAATTGAGAAGAATTAACAGCACTAATTTATCAAATTAGAATGTTTGATAATATAAGATTTCAAAGGAAAATATGAGAAATGGACGAAAAAGATTTTTGAACAATAAAAAAGAGACTTAAAAGTCTTTTAAATCTCTAAAATTATCATCTCTCTAAAAAGAGAGAATCGATGGGAAATCCCCAAAAGTAAAACTATTATATAACATTTTATATAAAAAGCAAATTTATATTTTAGTTTTTGAAACAACAGATAAAATTAGAAATGAATTATTGGAAAAAAATGAAAAATTATTGATGCAAGAGAAGGGAGTAGAGTTGAGAGGGTTTAGAATTTAAATTTAAAAAATATTATGATAAAAAAATCAGATTTACCAATATGAATTCAAACATTTAAAGATATAATTAATGAAAACTATATTTATGTAGATAAAACAAAAGAAGCATTAGAATTAATAAATGATTTTAAATATGTATTTTTAAGTAGACCAAGAAGGTTTTGAAAAAGTCTATTCTTAGATACTTTAAAAAATATATTTGAATGAAAAAAAGAATTATTTAGATGATTATATCTAGAAGATAAAATAGATTGGGAAGATAAATATCCTGTAATAAAAATAGACTTTTACTGAGATTTGAGAAGTTCAAAATCAATAAAAGCAAGTATATTAAAAACACTTGAATCCAATCAAAAAGATTTATGAGTTGAATGTGATAAAAATAATGAAGCATATAATTATTCTACTTGTTTTAGAGATTTAATAAGAAAAAGTTATGAAAAGTATAACAAAAAAGTAGTTATATTAATAGATGAATATGATAAAGCAATACTTGATAATTTAGATCAAAACAAAGTAGCAAAAGAAGCAAGAGAAATTTTAATATGATTTTATAGCATAATTAAATGAAGTGATGAATATATAAAGTTTTCAATGCTAACTTGAGTTAGTAAGTTTTCAAAATCAAGTATTTTTAGTGGATTAAATATGATAGAAGATATTAGCTTAAATCCAAAATATTGAAATATATGCTGAATAACTCAGCCACAATTAGAAGAAAGTTTTAAACATTATTTAGTATGACAAGATTTAGAAAAAATAAAAGAATGGTATAATTGATACAATTTTTTAAAAGACTGAGTTTATAATCCATTTGATTTATTAAGATTCTTTGCAAATAATTATAGATTTTCAAATTATTGGTTTCAAAGTTGAACACCATCATTTTTGATAAAATTATTAGAAAAAGAAAAATATTTTTTACCTAATATAAGTAATTTAGAAATATGAGAAGAATTATTGTCTAGTTTTGATATAGAAAATATTAAATTGGAAGTTTTGTTATTTCAGACAGGTTATTTAACAATAAAAGAACAGTTTATAAATGAAGAAGAGGATATTATTTATAAATTAAAATTGCCAAACAAAGAAGTTAAAACATCATTAAATAAAATAATAATAAATTATTTTACTGATGAAATTAATTTGAGTTGAAGAAGTTCTATAAATAAATGATTAAAAACTTGAAATATAGAATTATTTGTTTCAGAACTAAAAAAATTATTTTCAAGTTTACCTTATAATAATTATACAAGAAATTTAATAGAGAATTATGAATGATATTATGCAAATGTAATTTTTGCATATCTTCAAAGTTTAGGTTATGAAATAATTTGAGAAGATGTTACAAATAAATGAAGAATAGATTTAACAATAAAAGTAGAAGATTTTATATATATTATAGAATTTAAAATGAAATCTAATCCTTGATTAAAAGCATTAGAACAAATAGAACAAAGAAAATATTATGAAAAATATTTGAGAGAAAATAAAAAAATATTTTTAGTTTGAATAGAGTTTGATGAGCAAGAGAGAAATATTTGTGATTATGAATTTAGAGTTGTTTAGATTTTAAGTTAAAAAATGAAAAATATAAATATAGAATTAGTTAAAATAAATAATAAAGTAATTAATGATTTTGAAGGAAAGGAGTGGATAATTGCAGATATTGAACATTATTGAAAAGCTGATATTAATTTTGAAAAAAAGAAATATCAATTTATTGCAAAAAATGATTTATGAGAAATTATGTGAGTTTTAAATTTAGTAATAGAAGTAAATTTAGCTTTTATAGATAGTTTATTAGTTTGACACAAATATAGGAGAATGTGAGTTTGAAAAAAATTATTAACTAAAGCAGAGAATATAGCCAAAGAAAATAATTGTAGTAAAATATATTTAGAAACAAATAAATGATGGAAGGCTGTAAAATTTTATGAAAAATATAATTACAAAATAACTTGAATTCATGAAAAACATATTTTATGACAAGATACATTAATTTTTACAAAGTTTTTTTAAAGATTAATAATTTAAAAGAAATATAAATAAAAAATTATGAATAAAATAGACAAAAACATTATTGAAAATATTAAACAATTACTTATAAATTCAAGGAATAGAATTATTACAAGTGTAAACCTAACTATGGTTTATACTTATTTTGAGATTTGAAAAATTATTGTAGAAAATGAACAAGAATGAGAAAAAAGAGCAACATACTGAAAAGAGGTTTTGAAAAAAGTTAGTATAGAATTAACTAAAGAATTTTGAAAAGGTTTTTCAGAGAGAAATTTAAAATATATGAGAAATTTTTATTATATTTATTGAAAAGGGCAGACACTGTCTACCAAATCTTGAAAAACAGAAAAAGTAGAATTTAAACTTTCTTGGTCACACTATGTTTTTATTATGAGATTAGATGAAAAAGAAAGAAATTTTTATGAAAAAGAATCTATTATAAATAATTGGTCTTTAAGAGAATTAAAAAGGCATTTTGATTCCTCACTTTTTGATAGAGTTCTTTTAAGTAAAGATAAATCATGAGTTTTAAAAGATAATTTAGAAAAATATCATTTTCCTGAAAAAGCAGAAGATATAATAAAACATCCATATATTTTAGAATTTTTATACCCTCAAGGGGCACCTAGTGACTTTCAGAAAATTATAAATATTCTGAAAGTGAATTAGAAGAAAGGATTATTGAACATTTAGAAAAGTTTTTGCTTGAAATGTGAAAAGGATTTACTTTTGTTTGAAATGTGAAAAGGATTTACTTTTGTTTGAAGACAAAAAAGATTTACTTTTGATGAACAACATTTTTTTGTAGATTTAGTTTTTTATAACAGATTATTAAAATGTTTTGTAATTATTGATTTGAAAATTGGTAAAATTAAACATCAAGATATTGGACAAATCCAAATGTATGTAAATTATTATGATAGATTTGTAAAAACTTCTGATGAAAATTCTACAATCTGAATACTTTTATCAAAAGATAAAAATGAATCTCTGATAGAAATTACTATTCCAGAAAATTCTAATATTTTTTCTAAAGAATATAAACTATATCTTCCTACAAAAGAAGAATTATTAAAAGAAATTAATAAAATATAAAAAAATGAATTATAAAAAAACTACAAAATTAATTATTTATTTAAATTAAATACAGCTTGTTAATAGAGGGTTTTAACCCTTTAATTATAAATTTAATTAATAACAAAAATAAATGATTATAAACTGAAAAAAAATTGCAAAAAATATTTATGATGAATTAAAAATAAATATTTCAGAAATAAATTGAAATAAACCAAAGTTAGGTGCAATTTTAGTTTGAGAAAATTCTCCTAGTTTGAGATATATTAAACAAAAAAATAAGTGGGCTAAATATGTTTGAATAGATTTTGAATTAAAAAATTTTAATAATTCTGTAACAGAGCAAGAATTATTAAATTTTATAGAAAAATGGAATAATGATGATGAAGTTAGTTGATATATTATTCAATTACCTTTACCTGAACATATAAATTCTGAAAAAGTTTTGAATGCAATAAAACCTAAAAAAGATGTTGATTGATTTCATCCTGAAAACCAATGAAAGGTTTTAATTTGAGATAAAACAGGTTTTTCTCCTTGCACTCCATATTGAGTAATGTGAATATTTGAGTCACTAAATATAGATTTAGTTTGAAAAGAAATTACTGTTATTGGACAAAGTAATATTGTTTGAAAACCAATGGCCGTTATGCTGATGAATGCTTGAGCAACTGTGATAAGTTGTAATATTGATACACCAAATATTTATAAATATACAAAAAAATCAGATATTGTAGTTATGGCAGCATGAGTTCCTGGACTATTAAAACTTGAAAATATTAATAAAAATACTATAATAATTGATGTTTGATTTACTGTAATTGAATGAAAAATTTATGGAGATGCTGATTTTGAAAAAATTAATAATAATTGAAATTTAATTACTCCAGTTCCAGGATGAGTTTGAGTACTAACAGTTGCCAATTTATTAAAAAATACTTATAAAGCTTTTTTACAAAATAAATAAAGATGTAGCATTGCTACATCTCTACAAATAATAATATAATTTTATGAAACACCTACCAATTATATTTTCAACAATTCTAATTATTTTAGCCTTTTTCACTTGAATATTATTTGAGAAAACTAAAAATAGTTGAGAATTTGAAAAACTACAAAATAAAAAATATTATATTAATTTAGAACAATTAAAAACTAAATTAAAAATAAATAATCCTAATCCAAATATTATAATTAAAGTAAATGGAGAAGAAATAGAAAATGAAAAAATTTTGGAGATTATTAAATAAAACTTAACTACAAAAAAATGACAGCAGAAACTATTCTTTATATAATCCTAGCACTATTCATCTGAGAATTTATATTTTCAAAAACCCTAGATTATTTAAATACAAAAAACTGGAAAAATAAACTTCCTGAGGAGTTAAAGGATATTTATGATGAGAAAAAATATGAAAAATCTATGAAATATGAAAAAACTAATCATAAATTCTCTAGTATAACTTGAATTTTTAGTTTTATAATAATGCTATTAGTTTTAATATTTTGAGGATTTGGTTGGTTAGATAATTTAGTAAAAACATTTACTGAAATTAGTTTATTGCAATCATTATATTTTTTCTGAATAATTTCAGTTATAAATAGCTTAATTTCTATTCCAATTTCTTATTATTCAACATTTGTAATTGAAGAAAAGTTTTGATTTAATAAAATGACTAAAAAACTATTTTGGTTAGATACAATAAAAAGTTTTTTCTTAAGTTTAATATTAGGTTGAGTAATTTTAGCTCTTATTATTTGGATTTATAATTTAGATGCTAATAATTTTTGGATCTATGCTTGGCTTTTAATTACATTCTTCTCTATATTTATGATGATGTTTTATTCAAGTCTAATAGTTCCACTTTTTAATAAACAAACTCCTCTTGAAGAGTGAAAATTAAGATCTGCAATTCAAGAATTTGCAGATAAAGTTTGATTCAAATTAGATAATATTTTTGTAATTGATTGAAGTAAAAGAAGTTCTAAAGCAAATGCATATTTTTCTGGATTTGGTCCTAAAAAAAGAATTGTATTATATGATACTTTAATAAAAGATTTAGAAGTTGAAGAATTAGTTTGAGTTTTAGCCCATGAAATAGGTCACTATAAAAGAAAACATACTTTTCAAATGTTAGCCTTTTCAATAATTCAAACTTGAGCAATGTTATTTATTTTATGACTTGCATTAAAATATCCTGAAATTTCACAAGCTCTATGAGCAGAAAGTTGAAGTTTTCATGTTTGAGCAATTGCTTTTGGAATATTATTTACTCCAATATCAATAGTTCTATGAACACTTTCTAGTATTTTATCAAGAAAAAATGAATATGAAGCAGATGCTTTTGCAAAAGAATTCTATGATGCAGAAAAATTAAAATCAGCACTTATTAAATTATCTAGAAATAATTTATCAAATTTACAACCTCACCCAGCTTATGAATTTTTTCACTATAGCCATCCAACTGTTTTGAAAAGACTAGAAGCATTGAATAAATAAAAAAATATTAATAGATTTTCTATTAATATTTTTTTATATTTTCCAATCAAAGAATTTACCTAATTCTAATCTTTCATCATCAAATTTAAATAATTTTCAGTCTTTTTTAAGCATTTTTAAAACTTCATCTACAATTTTTTTTGAAACATTCTCTCAGTATAAATGTTCTTTTTTTATCATTTTTTTATTTGAAATTGCTCATTTAACAATTTCTGCTATTAATTTTGAATTTATAGGTGGAGCAATAATATTTGTTCAAGCTAAGATTGTTTCAGTTCTATCAGAACCAAATCTTACAGTCACACAAGGAACTCAAATAATATTTGCTTCTTCTTGCATACTTCAAGAATCTGTAACTACAGCTCAAGCAACACTTATCATATCCATAACTTCTGCATGATGAGCTAAAGCTGGTCAATACGCAAAGTTTTTAGAATATTTTTTCTTTAATTCTTCTATATCTTTTCTAAGTCCATAATCATCAATTGCAAATTCAGAAGCATATAATCATAAAAAACATACATAAACTCAGTCTTGAATTAATTTTTTTATAGCATTATATATTACTAAAAATCTTTCTTTTTTTTGTGTATTTTCTCTTCTATGAATTGTTATAAATATAAAAGGTTTTCACTTCATATTAGGAAATTTTTCAAAAGCCTTAGAATGTGGAATTTTTAATTTAGAAATTTTAATAGCATCTACTATAGTATTTCAAACAACTTTTATATGTTCTTTAGGGAATCACTCATCAATTAATGTTTTCTTATAAAGTTTAACAGGGGTAGCAAAAAATCATGTTGAACCTTCTATTGCTCTTGTATCAAATTGTTCAGGATAAGGCTCAATACTTCATCTTTCATAAATATCAAAATCTTGTAAATCTTTATAATATTTATTCCAATCAAATTTTCAAGCTTCAAAATTTTCAAATAAATTATAATAGAATGTTTTTGAAGGAGTGAAAGTTCTAATTCAGGCTTCAACATGAACAACTGCAAATTTATTTAAAAAAGCAGCTTTATCAGCAGTAGTAGCTGTCATTGTATCTCAGTGAACATAGGGAACAGGTATTTTTTTATAATTCTTATAAAGATTAACTAAAAAATCTCATAACCTTTCAACAATTAGTGAATATTTTTTATGAATATCTCAATAAATATTTAAATTAATATCAACATCCATCCCAAATTCTGTTAAAACTCATTTACTTAAATTATAATCATAATGCTGACCTGTATGAACCAAAATAACTAATTCTCACCTTTGTTTTAGTTCTAAATATAATGGAGCCTGCTTTATTATATCAGGTTTAGTTGCAATCATTATTATATGAGCATATTTTTTTTCAGTATTTTG
>JAUZRO010000167.1 GCA_030950465.1 Candidatus Altimarinota bacterium
CTATTATTCAAACTATTAAAAGAAGAGCTAGATGATTTAGAAATTTTGAGAATTTTAAGACTATGATTTATTTAAGTATTTGAGATTTTGAAGTGAGTGTAAAATAGATATTCTACCTAATTGATTTAAGGAAGAGCCCTAATTTTTTATTTTTATCTCTTACAATTATGAGATAATATGCTTTATCAGTTCTATCTGAAGAAACCGGAAATTTAGCATATACCTTATATTTAGCAGTATGACTTATACTTCTATTAGAAAATGGTCTAATAAGAGCTTTGCCAAAAAAATTAGAATTTTCATCATAACCTACACCACTATACATATCTAAGTTATTTGATTTACTCCAATTTTTAGACTTATCTTTAGATTTTGCCTTACTATCATCCCATAAAGTATAATTTTTATGGGATAGAAAATCTAATGGATCTTTAAATCCCTTCAAATATTCTTTTTTCTTATCTTCCAGATCCATACAACCACCAAATCCAAGGACAGAATCACCATCATAAGGTAATGGTCTAATTCCTAAATGAAGATGATTAACATCTTTCATATTAGTTATATTATCAATATAACCTATTACAGTAGTTTTAGTTACCTTACATTCTTTTAATGTTTTTCCAGATAATCTATCATTACAAACACCTAATTTTGTTTTAATTAAGCCTTTATTTTGTAAGTGCCAGTAAACACTAGTCCAAATTTTACCATTGTTATTATGCTCAACAACCATAAATCTTTTCCAACCAACTCCATTTCCAACCGCTACAATATAGCCTTCATAGACTGGTTTAACTGGTGTATTATAATCTGCTATAATATCATGACCTGCATGCATCAAAAAATGTCCATCTGAACAATGTGTTCTATCTTTTGAACTACTTTCTACTGCATCTTCAGTATCAAAAAATATTGAAGTATCCTTAACACTCTTATTATTCATTGGCCATTGTAAATCACTTGGAATTACTGTTGAACCTGCAAATACACTACTAACCATTGTGAGTATAACTGCTCCCAGTTTAATGAATTTCTTCATTTTTGTCTCCTTAAAATATAGACATATTTCTTTAAAACTCAAATTTATATTTGAAATGAGCTTTATCCTTTTTAGCCTCAAGAGGCACATTTTGTTTTTGTATCAACTTATCTAGTTGTATTTTTTTTGTTACTCCTTTCTGATAAGCAATGGGATTATATTCACCCCCCCCCTATTTTGTCAAAAGATTATTTGAGTTAATTTAAAACAAAAAAAGAGTACTAAAATCTAGTACTTTTTATAAATTATATTTTAACTTATTCAAATCAATAATTCTTCAAGCAATTCTTACTCTTGGGTTAATTGCTTTATCTTCACTTCATTCAAAGAAAAAACTATTATCTATATCTTCTTCTTCCATTACTTCTTTAAGTTTGATTTCAATATCTCTAATAACCATCATTTTATCTAGAACATTGTAAACTCTCATAACAGCTTCCATATTATCAAAATCTGTCATTCTTACAATTTGTTCTAATCTTTCTCAACTTGCAGTAAATAATAAATCTCATTCATATTTTATAGAAACTTTTCTTGGATCTTTGTGTTCTTTTAAATCATACATTTTAATTTCTTTTAATTTTTCTTCTTCTGGTTTTTCTTCTTTAGAATAATTATCAATTAAGAAATCTTTTAATTCTTCAATTCCCTCTCAAGTAGCTGAAGAAATCATAAATATTTTTTTATCTGAATGTTTTTGAGAAAATTCCGACATTATAAAGTCTTTCATTTCATCATCTAATAAATCAGATTTAGAAAAAATAATTATCTCTTCTTTATTTTTTAATTTATCTGAAAAAAGTTCAAGTTCTTTTCTAATATCTTCATAATCAGAAAAAACTTTATCTAATCTATAAGAATCTAATAAATGTATTAAAACTCACGTTCTTTCAATATGTTTCAAAAATTCAACTCATAAACCTTTTCATTTATGAGCTCATGGGATTAATCCAGGAACATCTTCTATTACTAAAGATTTTCCTTTATAATCTAAAACTCATAAATTAGGAGTAATAGTTGTAAAAGGGTAGTCTCAAATTTTAGCTTCTACATTAGTTATTTTATTAATTAATGTAGATTTACCAGCAGATGGAATTCAAATAATTCATATATCTGCTACTAATTTTAATTCTAATTTTAATTCCTTTTCTTGAACTACATCTCACAATTCTGCAAAAGCAGGAGCTTGCCTAGTTGAAGAACAAAAATGGGCATTTCAAAAACCTCATTTTCATCATTTAACTAATACTAATCTAGTTTTGTCTTCATCTAAATCAGCAATTTTTTCTCAAGTAATAGAATTAGTAATAATTGTTCCAACAGGAACTCTTAAAATTAAGTCTGGTGCATTAGCTCAATGACAAGTATTTGTTCAACCTCTTTCTCCTTTTATAGCTTCCAAAAGTTTTCTATGCCTAAATTCTGAAAGTGTATTTAAGTTAGTTGTAGTTTCTATAACTACATCTCATCAATCACCACCATCTCACCCCCAAGGACCTCATTTTGGTATATATTTTTCTCTTCTCCAAGATACTAATCAATCACCTCATTTTCATGAAACAACTTTTATTTCAACCTCATCTATGAACATTTTTTTTATATTAAATTAACAAATTCTGTAGAATCTAAACTAAAATCTCATTTTATTTTATAAGAATTTACCTCTTCTACATTTTGACCAAGAGTATGTAAAAACATATCTTTTGATTCACCATATGGAATAACTAATTTTGCTTCAATACTTTCAAATACTTTAGCAGCTTCTTTAGTTCCAATAATAATTAAAATATCAACATCTCAAAAGAATGATAATATTTCTTCTTTTAGATCAAAAATATCTTGAGTAATTATAACTAATCTTTTTTTCTCAATTAAAAAATTATAATATAAATTATCTCAATATTTTTTAACTTCTACTAAAATTCCAGATTTTTCATATTCTCAAGAATATGAAATATTAAAACCATCAAGTATAATTTGATTTTTTTCTATATTAAAAGAAATTTCATTTTTATCTCAATCAGTAATTATTAAATCTGATTTTCTGTATTTTATATCTAACATTTTTTAATAAACAAATTAAATAAAATAAGTTTTATTCCTAGAAACTATTCAAGTTAAATCAAACTTTAAAGATAATTTTGAAATATCTCTAATATTTATCCAATCATAACCTGTAAATCTTTCTTCAATTCTAGGAGTTGGTTCTCTGCTTCAATTATATTTAACTAAAAACAAATAAACATCTTTATCAATAAATGGTCTTCATGGAAGATAACTTGCACAAAATGTATAATTTAATTTTGTTATAAACTTTATAACTTCTAAATCAGATTCATACAATCAGGCTTCTTCTCAAATCTCTCTTAAGGCTGTATCTTTAGCAATTTCATCTTCTTCAATTTTTCACTTAGGCAAAACATATTCATCTTCATTTCTAGAATTTGTCCATTTCAAAAGTAAAATTTCTATTTTTCAATCTTTTTTTCTATACACAACTCCTCAAGATGATTTTTCAAATTTCATATTCATAATTTAAAATCATATCAAGAGTAAAATCATTTTAATTATAACAAAAAAAAAAAAAAAAACAAATTTTATTAAAATATAAAAAATAGAACTCTATTTTTGGCTCTTTTCGTGATAGCAGGAAAAATACCATCTAAATTTCAAGTTTTTTCAAACAAAATCTAGCAGTTAATTTTTTGATATACATAACTTT
>JAUZRO010000168.1 GCA_030950465.1 Candidatus Altimarinota bacterium
TATTTTTTTTAATTTATAATATTTAAAAAAATGAAAGAAGATTTTAGTAAATGAGTTGGTTTAATATGAAAAACTGTTTGAGCTATATGAACAGGTATAAAATGAATCCAAAAAATATGAGAATTAGCTATTAAGTTATCAAAACATCTTTATAGATTTTTAAAATTAGCTTTTATCGCACTAAAAGCTATTTTAATGTTTATTATAGCATTATGACCTATAGGACTTATTATAATTTTAATTTTAATATGAATTTTTGCTTATATATGATGGTATACTTGGTGACCATGAATTTTAAAAGAACAAGAAGAAGATTTAATACCTAACGCTATATTTTTTACACAAGAAGATTTAGAAATATTATGAATACCTTTAGATGAAAAATGAAATATAGAAGCATGTAAGAATATAGATATAAATAATAAAGAAAATATATTTAGTTCAGAATTTGAAAATATGATAGAGATATGATATGAAAGTGAAAAAGAAATCTTAAAAAATTTATGTTTTTATCATATAATTTATCAAGAAAAAATTAATTGAAAATTAGAATCATCAAAAATAGATTTAGAAATAGAAGAAGCAAGAGAAAAAGAAAGAAAAAATAATGAAATAGAAATAACTCATGAAGACTGAACAACCTCTATAATTAATTGAAAAGATTATGTAGAAAAATTAAAAACAAGGAAGGAAGTTGTAGCAAAAGTTAATTCAAAATTTAATTTTAATGTAAAAAATAA
Organism: Candidatus Altimarinota bacterium; assembly: GCA_030950465.1. Classification (GTDB taxonomy): domain Bacteria; phylum Patescibacteriota; class Gracilibacteria; order BD1-5; family UBA6164; genus CALLPO01. The sequence continues at coordinate 741 of JAUZRO010000168.1, forward strand.
ATTATTCATCAAATATGAAGATTGGGATAATTTTAAAATTGTAAATTGAGAACCAGAAGCATATAACTATTGATATTATTGACATTATAATTTTCCTACTAAAACATTTGATAAAAAAGAAGATTTTATATTCTTAATGTATTTTTATTATTTATGAGCAGTATATTGACAAAATTTTTGAGAAGAATTAAAAACAACTTTATGATGAACAGCTAGTTGAACTATAGACCAAATGAATTGGAATAATGAATCTGAATTATTTTTAGATTATTTAAATTGACATGATGATTTATTGAATTATATGGACGAAATAGTTGATGAAACAGAATTTTATGAGTATACTTGTAAACCTTGTAAAAAAGAAGATAAAAGTCAATGTGTTTGATGTTATTATCCAGAAAAAGAATTAAAAAGGCGTTTTACTGAAAAAGATGCAAAAAAAATATTTTTAAATTATAAAAATTTTATTGTTAATGCTATAGATGATAATATAATTTATACTACAGCGTTAATAATGCCACCGTTCAAAAATTATACAAATGCAAAAGGGGAAAAATGTAAAATAAATCTTACAATAACACAATTTGATACATGAACGGATTGACATAGATTTATGAAATATTATTCTTTTGCAAAAGGTGTTCATAATTGATTAGATATGCAATGAACACAAAGTTGTTGATGAAGATGATTTACAAGAATGTGAGTTCCTATATACAATATGGTAGATTGAACTGTTATACTGAAAATGAATAATAATAAATCTTATTGAAATTTGATAAGAGTAAAAAGTATAA
>JAUZRO010000169.1 GCA_030950465.1 Candidatus Altimarinota bacterium
TCAAAAGTTATGTATATCAAAAAATTAACTGCTAGATTTTGTTTGAAAAAACTTGAAATTTAGATGGTATTTTTCCTGCTATCACGAAAAGAGCCTTTTCCATTTGATTTTTATTATATTTTAATATATTATATACAAAAATTAAGTTCTACCTAATTGATTTAAGGAAGAACCAAAAATAATATGCATTTTTACTTTTGATTAAGTTATGCATTTGTTTTGTTTTATCTACATAAAACATTCATTCTTCTCTGAATTTTTTAAAATCCTGTATTCAAGTTGTTATTAATTTTGCCATAATATTTTTTTATTAATTCTAATTTGGACTAATTATATTATATTTTTTATAAATTGCAAAAAAATAACCTGAAAGCAAAAAAGCCTGCTAATGCAAACTTTTTTAGAGGTTTTTTAAGTATTTTTCACCTCTTCTTTTAATTGTTCTAATTTTACTAAATTTTGTAATTTTTGTAATAATATTACTTTATCATATTTAAAATTTTTATAAATAGTAGATAAATCGATTCTTTCATTTATTCAAATGCTTTTATCTTTTTTTTCAACTAAATTAAATATAATATTTATAGATTTTAAATTTAATTCATAATTATTTTTTTTCATAAAATATCTAAAATTTAAAATTTTAGTTATCATTTCTCTATTTGAAAATTCTAATTTTAAATTTTTTATTTCATTTAAATTAAAATCTATTATATCTCTTCATATATAATGAGTTAATTCATGATGCATTGTTAATAACAATCAATCATAACTAAAATTATCAAATCTTTTTTTAAAAAAAGTAATTCTTTTTCAAGGAACTGTTTCAGCTGTATTTTTTTTATTATATGTATCTAATTTTAATTTTTTAATATCAAAATTATTTAATTTCATAATTAAAAGTTTTAAATCAATTTTCAATTTTATATTTTTACTTTCTTTTATTTCAGTATTTAATTCATTTAATATAAATTCCCTAACATCAAAAAAAACATTTTCAATTTTTTTAATTGTTAAATTTTTAATTTTTTCAGATTTTTTTTCCATATTTTATATATTATATTTTATGAAAATAAAAAGAAATATTTCTATTTCTTAATATTATTTTCTACTATTCATCCATTGAGTAATTGAAGTGGAATCTCAACTATCATTAAGTTTATCATCATTTCAATTTACATTATTTAAATTTGCACTCATTTGTGGATTTCTTTCTATTGTAAAATAATGGCTCTTCCTTAAATCAATTAGGTAGAACTTGATTTTTGTATATAATATATTAAAATATAATAAAAATCAAATGGAAAAAGAACTATTTTTACAGGCACTATGATTAAAAGAACCTTGGTACATAAAAGAAGTTAAATTAGATATAGAAAATGAAAGATTAGATATTTATTT
>JAUZRO010000017.1 GCA_030950465.1 Candidatus Altimarinota bacterium
TTTCAGCTATTTTAAGTTTATTTTGAGGAGATGTTTTATTGCCTGAAATGTAAAAAAAATCCCAACTTTTGATAAGTTGAGATTTTTTGGTTGTTAGTAACTTTATTTTTATTAATTAATATTATGGTTGATAGTAACAAAAAATAAAAATTTAAATTTTTATTTTTCACTTACTTTTTCTATGAAGAAATCTTCTAAGGTTCAACTTATTTCAGAAACTTTTTTTCATTCAACAATAATTTCTCATTTATGTATTATTGAAATTCTATCACAAATACTTTCTACATCAGCTAATATATGTGTATTAAAAAATATTGTAGTTCAAGATTTATTTAATTCTACAAGTAAATCTTTTACCATTTTTCTACCAATTGGATCAAGTCCACTCATTGGTTCATCTAAAAATAATAGTTTTGGATCATTAATTATAGCCTGTGCTAAACCAATTCTTTGTAGCATTCATTTAGAATATGTATGAAGATATTTATTTCAATCTTCTTCTAGTCCAACTCTTTCTAATAATTTATCAATTTTTTCAGATAATATTTTTCATTTTAATCAGAAAAATTTACCATTAAAATCTAAAAACTCTTTTCAAGTTAAATGTTTATATAAATAAGTATTTTCAGGCATAAAACCAGTTCTTTCCTTATCTTTGATTGTTAAATTAGGAGTTCAAAAAACATCAATACTTCAAGATTCTTCTTTAATTAATCACATTATACATTTCATAGTTGTAGTTTTCCCAGCACCATTTGGTCATAAAAAACCATATATTTCTCACTCTTCCACAGAAAAACTAACATTTTTTAAAACCAGCTTTTTAGCCAAAGTTTTGTTTATTTTTTTTACCTCTAATATTTTAGCCATTGTTTATTTTTTATTAATTAAAATTCTTCAAACATTTTATTTTCTATATCATTATATATTTTTATTATTATTTGTCTTGTTTTTATTTCAATATTTTCCCAAGTCATATTATATCAATATTCTTTATCATTTTTATCTGTTATAAATATAGGAATAACAATATTTTTATTTTGTTTATTTATTACTAGTAATCTAATTGCTTTTTCACAGAAATTGAATTTTAATTTCATAAATGGTCTATTTAAATATATTCAATTTAATAATGCTTCTTTATTTATTATAGAGCAAATTTTTATAATAGAACAATTAGAAGATTTTTTAAAGTATTTTTTATAATTTTTTTCAAAAGTATTAGTTATAATTATTATCATTTAAAAAGTTTTATCAATTAATTTACTTAAATTTATATATTCTTCAGTTTGTAAAATTTTATTTTCTTCTTTTTCTGTAAAATATTCTACTTCAACATTAGGTATTTCATCATAGTACTTTTTTATAAGTCATTTAGAATTTAATATTTCTATAAAATTAAAAACACTAGTATTTTTAATATCTATTTCTTTTACCTCCAGTATTTTAGTCATTTTTTATTTTTTATTAAAAATATTTATATAATTATATTTTATTGAAAAATAAAATAATTCAAGTTTAAAAATTGCAATATATAGAAAATAATATATAATAAAAAAAATAAATTTTATAATTTATGATATAAAAAATGATATTTACTAGAACTAAAAGTCTTGTATTTTTGAATAATAAATGATGAGTTTGAAAAACAACTATTGCATATAATGTGGCAATAAAATTTGCTGAAAAATGATATAAAACAGTTTTAGTTGATTTAGATCCTCAATGTAATTTATCAAGATTAGCTTTGTGAGAAAAATTTGAAGAAGACTATTTAATAGAAAATGATTTTAGTATTTTTGGAGTTTTAAAAAATATTGTGTATGGTTGATGAGATGTTGATTTATCAATAAAATTTAAAAAAATTAAAGAAAATCTTTCAATCTTACCTTGAAGTTTAGATTTATCTTTATTTGAAGATTTATTGTCATCAAGTTTTTCAGAAGCAGGTTCAGGTCAAGCATTAGGATATTTTAATACAAGTGCAATTGATAGATTTTTAAGTAAAAAATGATTAAATGAAGATATTGATATTTTTATAATTGATGCTTCACCTAGTTTGTGATTATTAAATAAAGCTATTTTATTATGAACAGATTATTTTGTTACTCCACTTATGCCAGATGCTTTTTCTGTTCAATGAATAAAAAATCTTTGAAAAACTTTTTCTAAATGGAAAAAATCTTGGAAAAATACAGCTTTAGCTATGGCTTGAGAAATACCTAATAACAGAATTTTAAGATGAGAATGATTATTTTTATGATATATAATAAATTCTTACAATCAATATGCAAAAAAACCTATAAAATTTCATAATGAATTTATAAAAAAGATTCCAGAAGAAATCAGAGAAAATATTTCTGAAAAACACTGTAAAAATTGACTTGTGAATTTAAGTTGGAAAAAATCACTAGTAGACTTAAAAGATTACTGACAATTACCAGCAATCTCTCATTTAAAATCAAAATGAATTTTTGAATTAATTCCCTGAGCAGATTTTGATGAAGTAACTTGAACTAAGGAAAATTTAGAATTATCAAAAATACAATTTGAAGAATTAGTGAATAATCTGATAGAAATTATTGATAAATATTAAAAAACTAGAAAAATCTAGTTTTTTTTGACAAAAAAAATATTTTATATAAAATACTGACAAATTTATAAATAATAAAATTATTATGTTAGAAAAAGCAAAAGAAGGGTTGAAAAAGGCTATTCATCATATGGATGTTGAATTTTCAAAAATACAAATGGGGAGAGCAAATCCTTTGTTAGTTGAAGATATTATGGTTGAACAATATGGTGCTTTGACTCCATTGAAGAATGTTGCAACTGTTTCTTGTTTGGATGCTCAAACTCTTTCTATTAAACCTTGGGATAAAAATGTAATTAATGATATTGCAAAAGCTATTACTAATTCTGGTAAAGCATTAAATCCTCAAAATATGGCTGATAGTGTTATTATAAAAATACCACCAGTTACAGAGGAGAGAAGAAAAGAAATGACTAAAATTGTTAAAAATATTTCAGAAGATTCTAAGGTTGCAATTAGAAATGTTAGATGAGATGTTATGAAAGATATTAAAAATGCTGAAAATAATAAAGAAATTTCAGAAGATGAAAGAAAAGATTTGGAAGAAAAAGTTCAAAAAGAGGTGAATGAAGCTAATAAATCTATTGAAGAAAAAACTAAAAAGAAAAATGAAGAAGTTATGAAAGTATAAAAAAACAAAAAAAAATTTGATATATAATAATTTATTGTTATAATCTGCAAGTAAAATTAAAATTTAATAAATAATAATATAAAAAATGGCTAAAGGTAAAAGAACTTATGTAGCATACTATTCTACAGAAACAGGAAATATGGTCCATACAACTAATATTCAAAAAAAGAATTTTCAAACTAAAGGAGAAAAATTTCCTATTTTAAGAAAATACAATCCAAAAACTAGAAAACATGAAATTTTAAAAGGAAAAGAAATTAAAAAAGGTAATTAATAAATTTGGTACCGGTCCCTAAACTTAACTAGTTAAGTTTAGGGACCGGTACCTTTTTTTCTAGTAATTTCAAGATAAAGTATTAATTGCATTTTTATATCATAAATTATCTCAATTTAAAGACTTAGATGTTTTAGCTATTGTAGCTGAACTCATTCAGGTCTTTTTTTCTATTCTAGAATAAGAAATACCTTGCTCTAGCATTTTAGCAACATTAAATTTTAATGCTATTTTTAATAATTCTTTTTCACTTAAACTATCCATTAAAAAATCTAACACTCTTTCTTTAGAATTTTCTAAAATTAGAAAATTTAAAATATCTTCCATTTCAAATTCTAGTTCATTTCTCTTCATAATATCATAAATTGTTAAAAACTATTATAAAATCACTTTAATTAATTAAAGTTTTTAGTTAATAATTACTTTAATAAAATAAAGTAGAAAGTCAAAAGATAGTTAATAGTTTTTTACAATTCTTATTTTATCCTTTAGATAAGCTATTTATTGTATGTTAAAAAGTTTTGTAGTTTTTAAAAATTTGTGGTAGTATTAGGAAAACTTAACTTACAAAAAAAATGAACTTTATAAAAAACTTAAAACAATATCTTCCATTTTTAGAATGGATTCCAGAGCTTAAAAATCCAAAAGTTTTAAAAGCAGATATAATTGCAGGTATAACAGTTGCAATTATATTAGTTCCTCAATCTATGGCTTATGCACAATTAGTTGGTGTGCCAGCTTATTTAGGATTATATACTGCATTTTTACCAGTTATGATTTGAGCAATCTTTTCTTCAAGTAGGCAATTGTCTACAGGTCCAGTTACAATTATTTCATTAATTACAGCAACTACTCTTGCACCATTTTTTACAAATGGAAATTTGTGAACCCCAGAATATATAATGTATGTTGCATTACTTGCAATTATGATTTGAATTATGCAGGTTATTATGTGATTTTTGAAATTATGAAATATTTTTAATTTCCTTTCTCATAGTGTAATTTTATGATTTTTAAATGCAGCAGCTATAATTATTTGATTTACTCAAGTTAAATATATTTTGTGAGTTGATTTAGAAAGCACAGAGCATTTTTATGAAAGTATTCCTATTTTGTTTAATACTGCAATGGCTTCAACTCATTTTCCAACTTTGATTTTTGGTTGAACAGCTTTTTTAGCTTTAGTTTTATTTAAAATATTTAAACCAAAATTTCCTTCATATTTGATAGTTACAACAATTTGAATTATTATTTCTTATTTTATATGATTTGAAGATAAATATTTATGAGCTGTTGTTTGAGAAATAAATGCTGGTTTTGTATCTTTTTATAATCCATTTTCTACTGATTATTTCACTTGGGAAGTTTTCCAAAAACTAATTCCTGGAGCCTTGATTATATGATTTTTAGGTTTTACAGAAGCAATTTCTATTGCAAAGGCTATTTGAATAGAAACTAAAAAAACAGTTTCAACTAATCAAATGCTATTATCAGAATGATTTGCAAATATAAGTGCTGGTTACTCTCAAGGTTTTCCAGTTTCAGGAACTTTTTCAAGAAGTGCAGTTAATTTAAGAGCTGGAGCAGTAACTCCTTTTGCTTCAATAGTGACAGGTTTGATTATTTGAGCTGTAATTTTATTTTTTACAAAATATTTATATCATTTGCCAATTGCTTTGTTATGAGCAATAATCCTTTATGCAGTTATTAGTTTAATAAAAGTAAAACCAATTATTCATTCTTGGAAATTAAATAAAACAGATACAATAGTTTCAATTATAACATTTTTTGCCACAATTTATTTTGCACCACATCTTGAAACTTGAATTTTTATATGAGTATTTTTATCACTTATTTTTCATATTCAAAAATCAATGAAACCAAGATTTGCAAAATTATGATTACATTCTGATTGATCTTATAGAAGTTTAAAAATACATAATTTAGCTGACAGTAAAAAAATATCAATTTATAGATTTTATGGAAAATTATATTTTGTAAATATATGGTATTTTGAAGAAGTTTTGATGAAAAATGTTGAGGAATCAAAAGATTTAAAAGTTATAATTTTAGACTTTGCTATGATTCCAAGACTAGATTCTTGAGCTTTAGAAGTTTTACATTCTTTAGTTGAATCTCTTAAAAATGCAGGTATAGAAGTACACTTTACTACACTTAATTCAGTAGTAGAAAAACAATTTAAAAATGCATGAATTATAAAAGTTATAACACAAAAAAATATTCATTCAAAGATTTATTTTGCTATAAAGAAATTAAAAAATAAAAGAAAAGATTTAGATTTGGATATGTTTTGGAAAGATAGGGATTAAAAAATAAGTACACTTTGAATTTTAGGAGATTTGGGGAAAAAGCAAAAAGAAAAAAATATGGAGAAAAAAAGGTACCGGTTCCTGAACTTAAAATTTTAAATTTAGGAACCGGTACCTTTTTTGTGGTGATGTAGATCTTTTTTTAAATAACCTAAATTATTATTTACTCTATAATTAGGATTTGATACAGGAGTTTTAACTCAATTTATTTTTCTAATATGATAATTTCAATAATTTCAAGACTCAATTTGTTTTACAAAACCAGCTCTTGCCATTTTAATTTAATTATTAAGTATTATTTTTTACATTTTGTGCTATTTTCATTATTCTTTCAATATCTGATATTATATCATCTTTATTATTAGTTTTTTCTTTATTATAGGTTTCAGGAATTTTTATTATCATATCAGAGGCAGAAGTTATTAGTTTATCTTTTATTTGATTATCAATTTATTTCATTTATTTGTTTAATAATATTTTCTTTTAAAGTTTTTATTTGTGTTATTCCTTTAATTTTTATATTATAAAATTTGCAATTTAACAAAAAACTATATACTTCAATCAGCTACTAAAATGACTACATTCTTAATTAAGAAATGTATATAGAAAACTAAAAAGTAATTTCATTTTTTAGCTTTTTTTTATATCCTAAAAATCATACTTTTAAGTTAATTGTTATAAATATAAGATAGCACTATTTTATATAGAGTGCTAATTAGTATTTATTATATTAAAAGATAAACTTTTTGCTATAATTTTTAGAACATAGCGTTAATAAAATATATTAAAATTGTTAAAAACTTTTCTTCTTTTTCTCTTAAAACTTATAATATTTCAAAAATCCACAAAAAAAACCATTTCAAATATTAAATTGGCTCTTTTCGTGATAGCAGGAAAAATACCATCTAAATTTCAAGTTTTTTCAAACAAAATCTAGCAGTTAATTTTTTGATATACATAACTTTTGAAG
>JAUZRO010000170.1 GCA_030950465.1 Candidatus Altimarinota bacterium
TACATTAAAAATCAACAAAAAAAGAGAAAAAAGTTTATTTAAAACTTTTCTTCTCTTTTTTATATGTTTTAATAGCATTATAATATAATTTATAGCTATTATTTTTTCTAGATTTTTCCTGCTATCACGAAAGGAGCCATACTTACTCCACTGATTTTTAGGTTATGCCAATAAATCCTAAACAATTTGAGGAGGAGAAAAATAGTGCAAAAAAGACAGCTGAAAATACTATTAAAAAAATGACTAAGAAAAAATCATTTAATTTAAGAATATTTGAAAATGAGATTCCTAGTATAAAGGCTATTGCCTTAGAAAAAGGTTTGCCTTATCAAACTTTATTATCTTCAGTAATTCATCAAGTTACACTTGGGGTTTGAATTAAGCCAACAAATAAAAATCTAATCAAAACTAGTTTTACTAATATGTAAAGCTTTTTTTTTTGTTATACAAATATTTTTGTGATATTATTATTATAATAAAATTAATTACTAAATTATGTCAGATAATAAAAAAACTGAAAAAAATATTGAAGAAGATATTGATGAAGATAAAAAAGAAGAATTAGCTGAAAAAATTCTTGAAAAAGAAGAGAATAGTTATCATTCAAAAACTTTTTTAAAAATAGAAAATGAAGTTAAAGATTCTCTTAAAAACCAAAAAACTGATGATGCATTAAGAGATATTACTCTTTGAGCTTTATTTTTAGGAAGTTCTGATGTACATTATGAATGTTATGAAAATGAAATAATTGTGAGACTTAGAATAGATTGAATCTTAGTTGATATATTTGAATTAAGTAAAATAGAATATAAATATGTCTTAGAAAGACTAAAATATGCTTCTCATTTAAAATTAAATATTACTAATATTCCTCAAGATTGAAAATATGAAATAAAATTAGAACATAAAAAAATTGATGTTAGAGTTTCTACATTGCCTACTAAATATTGAGAAAATATAGTTTCAAGAATACTTGATGCTAGTAAAGCAATTATTGATTTTGAAGAATTAGGATTTTTTTGGACATCTAAAAGAATGATAGAAAAAGCTATTAAAAAAAGAAATTGAATGATTTTAGTTACAGGACCAACAGGTTCAGGTAAAACTACAACATTATATACAACTGTTTCTAAATTAAATACTAGAGATAAAAAGATTATTACACTTGAAGATCCAATAGAATATGAGTTACCTTGAATTATTCAATCTGAAGTAAATGAAAAAAATTGATTTACTTATGAAATGTGATTAAAAGCATTGTTAAGACAAGATCCAGATATTATTATGGTTGGGGAAATAAGAGATTATGAAACTTTAAATATAGCAACTTCAGCATCTCTTACTGGTCATTTAGTTCTTTCAACACTTCATACAAAAAGTGCAGCTGAAACTTTAGATAGAATTATTAATATGTGACTACCTCCATATATTTTAGCCTCAGCTCTTGATATTATTATTGCTCAAAGATTAATTAGAAAGATTTGTTCAGATTGTAAACATGAAAAAGTAAAAACTCCAGAAGAGTTAGCTCTTGTAAAGGCTATGATGAAAGATATTTGAATGTGAGAATTATTAATAAATTCTATTAAACTTTATGAATGAGTTGGTTGTGAAAAATGTAATCATAGTTGATATAAAGGTAGAATGTGAATTTATGAGATAATAACATTTAGTAATAAATTAAGAGATTTAATAAGATCTTGAGCAACAGTTGAAAAAATTATTAATGAAGCAAGAAAATGAGATTTAATCACTATGAAGGAAGATTGAATTTTAAAAGCAATTAAAGGTCATACAACAATTACAGAAATACTTAGGGTTATTTAATAAAAATAAAAAAATGTCAAACACAACTATATTAGAGAGTATATTAAATTATTCTATACAAAAAAAAGCCTCAGATATACATATTTCTGAATGAAAATACATAACTTATAGAATAAAGAAAAAGTTGTCTATTATGGAATCTGCTGGTTCTATAGACGAAAATAAAATAAAAAATGTATTACTTGAACTTATGAATAAAAATGAGGAAAGAGTAAAAGAATTTATGTGAAAAAAGGATGCAGATTTTGCTTATATTTGAAAAGATTGAACATCTTTTAGGGTTAACGCTTTTTTTAGATTATGAAAAATATCATTTGTTTTAAGAAGAATTGAATCAGAACCAATTTGAATTGAAAAATTAGGTCTTCCAGATTGAGTTCAAGATTTTATAACTGCAAAACAATGACTTATACTTATTACTTGACCTACAGGTTCAGGTAAATCAACAACTATGATTTCTATTTTGAATGAAATTAATAAACAAAGAGGTGAACATATTTTAACAATTGAAGATCCAGTAGAATTTGTATTTAAAGATGATAAATCAATATTCTCTCAAAGGGAAATTTGAAATGATACAAATTGATTTTCTTCAGCTTTAAGAGCAGCAATGAGAGAAGATCCAGATATTATTATGGTTGGAGAAATGAGAGATAGGGAAACAGTTGAAGCAGCAATGGAACTAGCAGAAACAGGTCATTTAGTTATTTCAACAATGCATACTTCGGGTTCAGTTGCTACAATTACAAGATTAATTAATTTTTTTCCAACAGATATTCAAAATTCAGTTAGGTATAAATTGTGAGATGTTTTATCTTGAGTTTTATCTCAAAGATTAGTTCAAAAAGCTGATTGAAGTTGAATTATTTGAATTTTTGAATTAATGCATATGACAACAGCTATTAAAAGTTTAATTAGAGAATGACAATTAAATCAAATAAGCCAAAATATTGAAATGTGAAGGAAAGATTGAATGATATTAATGAGTGCTTATGCTGAAAATTTAGAAGCAGAATGAATTATTGAAAAAAAAGAATATGAAAACTTTTTTTCAGATGATATATAAAAAAAATATTTTATTAAAAATAAATTGTTTTTTTTTTTTTTTTTGATACAATGAGAACTATAATTAGTTTTTAACAATTAATAAAAAAATTATGGATAAAAAAGGAATAAGTAATTCAGCTTGTCAACAGAGTGGCTTTAGGGTAATCACATAAAATCAGTGGAGTAGAAAGATTTGTATTTTTAAGGAAGAAATAGTATAGTATGAGAAAGTATATTATTTTTTTACTTAAAAAGTTATGGAGTCTAAAGAAATACTAGAGTCATTTATGCCAAGCCAATTTCCATTGGATAAATTTTATTTTGTTAAAATAGAAAGAAATAAGAATGATAAGTGATGAGAAGTAGCTCAACTAATGTATCCAGAAAGCCTTTCTTACTATTTTGATGAAGTAGTTAATATACCAGGGTGATATGAAAAATCAGAGCTTCTTTCTAAGGGTTTTACTGAATACAAAAGAACTTTTGACCTTCCTTTAAGAAATAAAATCTTTAAAATAAAGACAAGAATGAGAAAATGGCTAGTTAAAGCTACAGGTAAGGTAATTTCAAATGAACTAAAAATCATAGAGAAATGAACCAAAAATACCAAAGAATTAGCTTTTTTTTAAACTGAACAACGACAGATGTTTAATAAATAATAAGCATCTATCAAATATAACTTGAATTGATGAGAAAGTAATAGCAAATCAATATAGAGATCTCACCTTCTCAAAACTTTCCAAAAATATCTCATAATTTTCAGCTATATAGAGAGAAAAACAACACTTCAAGCAGATACAAAAAAACACCTACAAATGAGGTGTTTTTTTGATGATTTTTCTTAAAAATAAACTTGACA
>JAUZRO010000171.1 GCA_030950465.1 Candidatus Altimarinota bacterium
ATTTAACTTCTTTTATGTACCAAGGTTCTTTTAATCATAGTGCCTGTAAAAATAGTTCTTTTTCCATTTGATTTTTATTATATTTTAATATATTATATACAAAAATTAAGTTCTACCTAATTGATTTAAGGAAGAGCCGAAAATTTTGATTTTCCTACAAGTTTATTATGATTTTTTAGTGTAAAATATATTTCTTCATTTTTCTTTAATTTAAAAAATCATTTAAATAAATTATTCCAAAAAATATTTTCTAATAAAATTATTTTAAAAATTAAACATTTTTTTTTAATAGAAATATTTTTAAAAGTTGAAATGAATTTCTTTTTATTAATACCTTTTTTGCAATCAAAATCAAATAATATTGCAATTTTATTTTGAATTCTAAAAATATAATATCAAATAATTTGATTATTAAATTTTATTATATAAAAATTATAATTTGAATTTGGATTATCAAAGTATCTCCATTTAATAAATTCTTCTGTTTTATTAATCTTTAATAAATCATCAAAAAAATTAAAATTATTAAAATCTATTTTTTCTATTTGAGAAGAATTATTTATTTCTTCAAAATTATATCAATCTGAATTTAATAAAGTAGGAAAATAAAAACTAACCAAATTATCTATAATATTATATCAATATCATTTACTATTTTTATCAACTTTTACTCAATGTTTATTTGAAAATCAAATAGTAAAAGTTTTTTCTTCAATATTAGAATATAGTTTTTTAGACATCTTAGAAATTAATCATTGTCATCTATAATCTTTTAAAATACACATATCCTGACAAATATATCATTTTATAATAAAGTTCTTTTTTATAAATTCATAAGTTATATTAGAATATTGTCATACTATTTTATCATTTTTATAAGCACAAATTATTCTATTTTTATGAAAAAACTTTTCAGTATGAAATTTCCATTCAACTAATTCTTTTTTGTTTTTATTTTTTATATTAAAAGATTCATCTATTAATTTAACAAAACTATCAATATACTTTTTATCATATTTTTTTATTTTCATGTTTTTTTTGTTTTTAATAACACAAGACCCTAAAGGAATCTTGTTGAGTTATTTGAAATATCCAACAAATCAACAGAATGCTTTAGCTTTTTGTGATTTATAAATTTTATTTTTCTACAAGTTCAATTTAATAATCGTCTATCTCATCATATTTTGATATTAAAATTTCTTTTGATACTTCAGCATTATTTTTATCAAAAACTTGATATTCCCATTTTATTAAATCTTTATTATTAATAGTGAGTGATTTTAATTTTGTAGTAAAATCTTTTTGTTTTGAGTAAATTTTTAATTCTATATATTTTTTTGTATATTCTGGAATTATAATTATTGGATTTTCATAATTATTTTCAAAAACTAAGTCTATATAATAATTTTCATCTTCATAAATAGTAGAGTCTAAACCTATTTCTTCTATTCAATAAATATTTTCATAATAAATATTATGAGTTTTTTGAGATATTATTTTAATTCAAGAATTCAGTAAAGTTCTATAAATTATAGAAGAAGCTAAACAAGAACCTCATCAAATTCATTTAATAATTTCTCAATCTTTTAAAATATTTGATTCTAGTAAATCACTTCATCATTTATTTAATAATTTTTCTAATAAAGAAATATTTTCTCAAGGATATATTATTTCATTAGAAATTTTATTAATTAAAATCTGACTATTTATAACACTTTCAGAAGGAGTTTTTTCATATTTATCTATTTTATATTCTCAAACTAGTATAAAATTATTTATATTAGTTAATTCTTCTTTAGAAATATTATAATTTTGTATTTCAATCTCAATATTTTTTGATTTTATATTTTCTTTTCATTGAATGAAATTACATATATTTATTTTCAGATTATCTAATTTTATTTTTCTTCAAGCTATATTATTTTCTATATTTTCAGTTCAAAAATTATTTATTTTTGGTTTAAATACAATATCTCTTTCTCTTAATTCTCTCTGTATTTCTAGAAAGAATTCATTTTCAATATCACAAAAACTTCAATTTATAATAAAATAATCTTTATATAAATTAAGATTTATTGCCTTTTTATAATTAGAACTTTTAGTAAAAAATATAGCTTCTTTTTTTAATTTTATAGATTTTAAATCTTCTCTTAATATTTTATCTTTTTGTGATTTCACAAGATAATCAAGATAATTTATTTTTGTTATATAAATATATCAAAAATAAGATGATATTATTAATGATAATATAATTAATAGTTTATAAATATTTTTCATTGTTTTTTATAATTTAATTAAATAATTAAAAACATAAAGCTGAAGATATTCTGTTTATTTGTTTGAATCTTGCTAAAAATCAACAAGGTTCCCTTTAGGGCCTTGTATACTTTATTTTTCTAATATTTCAGGAGAAAATTTTATTTCTTCAATATTAAAAGACTTAAATTGTGTAAATTCATAAGGAACTGTACATTTTCATAATTCTGGATGATTAATTTCTTTCAAATAATTATTATCTCTGTAATAATCATTATTTAAAATATCAGTCATATTATTTATTTTTGCATTTGGAATTCATAATTCATCTAATTTTTCAGATAATTCCTCACTAGTATAGTTTGAAAATTCTTTTTCTATTATTTTTAATAATAGTTCTTTATTTTTAAGTCTAGTATTATTAAAAAAGTATTTATTTTTTAACTCTAAAACTATATTTTTAGTAAATATTTCCCATAATTTATCATTTCAAATTGCAATAGAAATTTCTCAATCTTTTGTTTTAAAAAATCAAAAAGGAAAAATAACATTATCTCAATTTCAAACACGCTCTGGATTTTTTCAAGTAATTGAAGTTTCTATTATATTTTGTTCCAACATTTGCATTCATGCAGCAACCATTGGTACATTTACAAAATCTCACAAACCTGTTTTTTCTCTTTTAAATAACAAAGAACTAATAGCTAAAGAAAGAGATAATCAACTAAAAGTATCAACAATTGCTGTTGCATTTTTCATTGGTTTTGATTCTCAGTTTAAAGAAGCTAAACCACATTCAGCTTGAACAATTACATCATAAGCCCTTTTATTTAGATTTTCTCAATATCAGTTAATACTTCAATATATAAGTTTTGGATTTATTTTTGAAAGAATATCATAATTTATTTTTAATCTATTTTTTGTATCTGGAGAAAAGTTTTCAACAAATATATCAACTTCTTTTATTAATTTATAAAAAATATCCAAATCTTTTTCATTTTTTAAATTTAGATTAATTGATTTTTTTCATCTATTTAATATTTCAAAATATCAGCTTTTACCATTTTTCAAAGGTCAAAAATCTCTAGATTCATCATAACTTTCTTCAGTTTCAACTTTTATAACTTCTGCACCATAATCAGCAAAGTATCTAGTTGAAAATGGTCAAGAAAAAACTCTTGAACAATCTAGTATTTTTATACCTGAAAATAGGTTATTTTTAATACCAATAGTATCTTCTTTATTTCACATATATTTTATTTATTATTTTATAACTTTACATAAGAATATATTATTCTTTATATTCTACAAATCAATATTATAAAAATAAAAGTTCTTACTTATTTCTTACATTAGAATTATTTAATTTTTAAGGTTAGTGTTAATTTAACAGAAAAAGTAAATATCTTTGATAAACTAATTTAAACTTGTCTTTTATCTATCTGTAAACATTTTTATTAATTGTAAATTAGTATTTATTCTATATAATATTTTGTAATTAAAAATAAATTAATATAAATAACTTAAATAAATATGTTACAAGCAAATAATAATACATATAATTCTACAAAAGAATTAAAAATTTTAAATTTTTATTCTGATTGATGTCCTCCTTGTCATGCTTTTATGCCAAATTTTATAGAAGCTGAAAAAACCTATTGAAAATACTTTGATTTTGTAGCTGTAAATTCTAATACTAATTTAGAGCTTTTTCAAAAATATAGGGTAATGTGAACTCCCACAATAATTATTTTACAAAAAGAAGAGATACTTTTTAATAAATCTTGAGTTCCAAATTGATCAGAATTAAAAGAAATTATGATAAAATTAATTTGAAAAAAACCTCAGAAAGTAAAAGAAGTTAAAAAGAAAAAGTTTTTAGGATTATTTTAATATATTTTTTGCAAAAAATATATTTTATAATATAATCATATATATATTAATATATTAAAACATATATATGACTACAAAATTAATGACAAATATAGATTCTTACTTTTATCTTTTTCTTGATAAAGAATCAAAAGAAAATAAAATAACAAAAAGAGAATTATTAGAAAATATAATTTGAGATTATATAATTCAAAGAAAACAAGACAAAATTGAAAAAGCATATTTAAATATGTGAAAAGATGAAGAGTATTTACAAGAAATGCAAAATAATACTAAATATTTATCTAACTTATAAAAAATGGAAAAATATGAAATTATTTTAGTGAATTTAAACCCAACTAAATGAAGTGAACAATCTTGAATTAGGCCTTGTATAATTATGCAAAATAACTATGCAAATAAAGTTTCTAGAACTTTTGTAATTTCTATAATATCAACTGTTATAAAAGATTTTCCTCACACATTAATAATAGATTCTTCAAATATAAACTGACTTGATAAAAAATCTAGAATTGATTTATTACAAGTAAGAACAATTGATAAAACAAGAATTATAAAAAGTTTGTGAATACTTGATGAAAAACATAGGGAACAATTTGATGAAAAAATAAAAATAGCTTTTTGAATATTTTAAACAATAAATTATGAAACTAAATAAAAAATTAATAGAAGAATTTAAAAATTCTGAGTCAAAATTATTGGCAGTTACAAAATATTGGAATTTAGATGAAACTAATGAATTAATCTCTCAATTTTCTGAAGAAGATGCTGAAATATTAGTTGGACTTTGAGAAAATAGAGTTGATTCTTTAAAAGAAAAAGAATTGGAAAGGGAAGCAACTCATTTTATTTGAAATATTCAAACTAAAGAAATAAAATATATATTACAATATTGTGGCACAATTCACTCTTTAGATAATATAAAACAAATTAGAAAAATAGAAGAAATTTGTGGAAAACAAAATAATTGGGTAAAAGTATTTTTACAAATAAATATAGATCCAACTAAAGAATGATGAATTAAAATAGAAGAAATTCCTAAATTTTTGGAAGAATTATCTGAAGTAGAAAATATTTCTTTAATCTGATTTTCTGCTATTTGAAAGTGAGAATGTAGTGAAGAAGAAAAAAGAAAAGAGTTTAAATTATTAAAACAATTAAGAAGTAAATATTTACAAAATTGAATAGTTTCAGCAGGAACTTCAAGAGATTATAAAATAGCAATTGAAGAGGAAATTGAAATAATTAGAGTAGGGAATAGTTTAATTGAGGAATAAAATCCCCTATCATCCCCTTTTATACCCTCAAGGGGTACCTAGTAAAGGGGATGAAAACATATTAATTAAATCTTTTATGGCAAAAACACAATTTTTTATAAGAAAATCAGAAAATTTAGAAGAATATAAATCTACTTTTAAAAAAGCCTTACAGATGAGTAAAACTGTAAAGCTTTTTTCTAGTGAAGTAGTAATTTTTTTGGATAAATGGATAAATGTACAGAAAAATTATATTCCAAGAGAAGATATAGATAATTTTTTAACTCACCTAAATTTAATTTTCAAAAATAAAGATTTTTATAATTTTATAGTCTCTGAATTCAAAACTGTAAAAAATAATTGAAAAATTCAAGAATATAGTTTTAATTTAATTTCTAAATTAGATGATTCTAGTAAAGATTTTAATAAATCTGAGAAAAAAAGAATTATTTCTGAAAAATTAGAAAAGGCTAAATTAAATAGTAAAAAAGAAGATGAAATAGAAATGGGTAAAATATTAAATAAATTATAAAAACAAAAAAAACTAGATTTTAAAATCTAGTTTTTTTTATTTAAACATAGCAAGGTGGCTTTAGCCTCTTGTAGTTTTTTAGAAATTACTTTCTGTCTCCATTTCTTTTAAAATTTCTTCCATATGTGCTTCTGAAACATCAACTTCTTCAGCTTTTGAATCAAAATATTCTTCCTCCTCTTTTTTAACCTCTACTTTTTCTTCTTCAAATCAATATTTTCTTCTATATTCTTTTCAGGCAGGAATTAATCTACCAATAATTACATTCTCTTTTAATTGTTCTAATTTATCAATTTTACCTGATACAGAAGATTCAACTAGTACTCTTACTGTTTCTTGGAAAGAAGCAGCAGATAACCAAGACTCTGTAAATAATGAAATTTTAGTAATTCATAATAGTAATCTTTCTGCAATACCAGCTTTTTTACCATTTCTCATTAATTCATCATTTTTGTTTTTGAACTTAATAATATCTACAATATCTCAAGGAAAGAATTCAGAATCTCATTTATCTAAAACTCTTACTCTTGAAAACATTTGTCTAATAATAATTTCAATATGTTTTGAATTAACTGTTTGTCATTGAGAAGCATAAATAGCTTTAATATCATCAACTATATATTGTTCAGCAGCAACTACTCCTGAAACATCCATTAATTTTTGAAGACTTAAATTTCAAAGAGTTAATTTTTGACCTTTAATAATAGAATCTCAATCTTTAACTAATATAGTTGTACCTATATCAAAAGAATATTCATATACTCTATATTCAATATCACTAATTTCAATTACTCAATTTTCAACTTTTGTTACTCTTCAAGCAAATTTAGTTGTTAATCTTTGTCTTTCAACTTTATTTCTAGCAATAATTTGTTTTGCTTTTACTTCTTGTCATACTTTTACAGCTACTTCAAATTTATCAGAATAATAATATTCATCTGTAACTAACTCAGTTGCAGTTACTTTTACAATAGTATTTTTATCAACATTATTAACTTCTACTATACCTTCTATATCAGAAATTTCTGCAATTGATTTTGGAATTCTTGCTTCAAGTAATTCTTCAACTCTTGATAAACCTTGAGTCATATCTCAACCTTCTTTAGCAACTCAACCACTATGAAAAGTTCTCATAGTTAATTGTGTACCTGGTTCTCAAATAGATTGAGCAGCAATTACTCAAACTGGAGTACCAATTTCAACAGGAATATTTAGACCTAAATCTAAACCATAACATTTTTGACAAACTCAACCTTCTGATTCACAAGTTAATACAGATCTAATATTTACCTCAGTAATATTTTCTTTGGCAATAAGTTTTAATAGTGTTTTATCAACAACTGCTCATGCTTCAATTAAGATATCACCTTTTGTATTTTTAATATCAGTTGCAATTGTATGAGAATAAATTCTATCTTCAAAACTTTCTGAAAAACTTCATTCTCAATCGCTAGATTTTACAGTTTTATAATGAACTGATTTACAATCATTTTGTTTAATAATAAGATTTTGAGATGAATCTACTAATCTTCTTGTTAAATATCCAGATTGTGCAGTTTTTAAAGCAGTATCAGATTTACCTTTTCTTCAACCATGAGTAGCAATAAAATATTCAAGTGTAGAAAATCATTCTTTTAGAGTAGATTTAATTGGAAGTTCAATTGTTTTACCTGAAGTAGAAGCAACTAAACCTTTCATTCAACACATTTGAGTAACATTACCCCAGTTTCATCTAGCTCCAGAATCAATATAAGCAAATACATGATTTCTTTTATCAAAACCAGATTTCATTTCTTTTTCAATAGTTTTTTTAACTTCTGCCCAAATAGCAATAGATTGATTATATTTTTCTTCCCCTGTAACAAAACCATTCCATTGAGCTTTTTGAATAAGTTTAACTTTTTCTCAACCCACTTCTAATAATTCTTTTTTACCTTCAGGCATAACCATATCTTCTTTTGATATACTTAGTCCTGAAATTGTTGCACTTTCAAATCAAAAGTTTTTAATATCATTTACAAATTTAGCAGTAATTGGAGCTCATAATTCATCAAAAGATATTGATAAAACTCTTTTTAATGCTCATTTTCAAATAGTTTCATTAACAAAACCTAGTTCCTCTGGAACAATTTCATTAAATAATAATCTACCATAAGTAGTTTCAACTATTTCTCAATTTATTCTTACTTTAATTGCTGATTTCATAGTAATTGCACCAGCATCATAAGCAAGACCTGCATCAATAATAGTAGCAAATAATTGTCCTGAACCTTTAGCTTTTTCATCCATAGCTGTTACATAATAACAACCAAGAATCATATCTTGAGAAGGAGTAACAATTGGATCTCAACTTGAAGGAGCAAGTAAATTTTTAGAAGTTACCATTAAATCTCTTGCTTCAGCTTGAGCTTTTGGAGTAATTGGTAAATGGATAGCCATTTGATCACCATCAAAATCTGCATTAAATGCTGTACAAGTAAGAGGATGAAGCTGAATAGCCTTACCTTCAATTAGAACTGGCCTAAATGCTTGAACAGAAAGTCTATGAAGAGTTGGAGCTCTGTTCATAATTACATATTTTCCTTCAATAACTTCATCTAGTGCATCCCAAACTTCTTTAGTTCCTTTTTCAATAAATTTTTCAGCATGCTTAACATTATAAACATATCAATCTTCTATTAATTTAGAAATAATAAATGGTTTGAATAAAATTACAGCCATTCTTTTTGGTACACCACAACAATCCATAGGAAGAGTTGGACCTACAACAATTACAGATCTAGCAGAATAATCTACCCTTTTTCCAAGTAAATTTTGTCTAAACCTACCTTGCTTACCTTTTAATACTTCAGTTAAAGATTTTAATTCTTTTTTATTAGCACTAACAAAACCTGATCTATTACTTCTAGTACTACCTGTGATTAACATATCAACAGATTCTTGAAGCATTCTTTTTTCATTTTTTAAAATAACATCTGGAGCACCTAAATCAATAAGTTTTTTAAGTCTGTTATTTCTGTTAATTACTCTTCTATATAAATCATTTAAATCTGAAGAGGCAAATCTTCAACCATCAAGTTGAATCATTGGTCTTAAATCTGGTGGTACAATTGGAAGAGCAGTTAGAATAAACCATTCTGGTTTTTGTCCAGATTTTAATAAATTAGATGCAAGTTTAATTTTTTGCATTAATTTTTTAGATTTAGCTTGAGTAGCAACTTTTAATTCAGCTTGCATTCTTATAATATATTCTTTTAAATCAATTCTTTCTAATAATTTCTTTAAATATTCAGCACCAGTTCATCATTCAAATACATGTGGAAATTTTTGAGCTAAAACTCTATATTCTAATTCTCAAACTACTTCTAAAACATTTAATCAAGTTAAACCTTTTTTCAACTCATCAAATTCTTGGTCTAAATCTTCTAATCTAGACATTACAGCATGTTCAGCATCTTCAAATTTCTTTTTAGTTAATTCTCCAGCTTCTCTTTTTAATTTAAGTTCATTAACTTCTCTTTGAATATCTTTTTGTGTTTCAACTTTAGTTACTTTATATCTTTCTTCTAAATTTTTAACAGCTTCATCTCTTTTATCTTCATAAATATCTGTGATAATATATGAAGCAAAATAAACAACTTGTTCTAATTGCTTAACTGGAAGATTTAATAATAAACCTATTCTAGAAGGAACTGATTTCATATACCAGATATGAGCAATAGGAGCATATAAGTCAATATGAGCCATTCTTTCTCTTCTAACACTAGCTTTAGTAACTTCAACTCAACATCTTTCACAAACAACACCTTTATATCTAATTCTTTTATATTTACCACAAGCACATTCATAATTTTTTCTAGGACCAAAAATTTGTTCACAAAATAATCATCCTCTTTCTGGTTTTTGAGTTCTATAATTAATAGTTTCAGAAATCAAAACTTTACCATGAGAAAGTGCTCTAATCTTTTCAGGAGATGTTACTCCAATAGATATACCTGCTAAATTATCAAGATTTTTTCATTTAGTAATATCTGCTTTTCAGATATCTTTACCAATTTCTGAAAAATCTGTAATTTTATCATTTAGGAAATTATCTAATTCCTTAGATTGTTCAAACATTTTTTTATTGATTAATTAATAATTTTATTTTTTAGATTTTTCTTTTTTATTTTCTTTTTTCTTTTCATCAGCTTCTTCTTTTGCTTTTTCAGCATCAGCTTCTTTTTGAGCTTTAACTATTTTTTCATATTCATCTTCCATTTCTTTTTCTCTTGCATCCATTTCTTCTTTATCTAATAAATTAACATCTAATCAAATAGCTTGTAATTCTTTAATTAATACATTAAAAGATTCTGGTATATTTGGTTTTTTAATTGGAGTATTTTTAACAATAGCTTCATAAGCTTGTGTTCTACCAGCTACATCATCTGATTTAATAGTAATCATTTCTTGTAGAATATGACTTGCAGCATATGCTTCTAAAGCCCAAACCTCCATTTCTCCAAATCTTTGACCTCAATTTTGAGCTTTACCTCAAAGTGGTTGTTGTGTTACCATAGAATATGGTCCAACTGATCTTGCATGAATTTTTTCATCAACCATATGATGAAGTTTCAACATATATTTTGTTCAAACTGTAGTTCTTTCTTTAAATGGTTCACCTGTTTCTCCATCAAATAATTGAGTCTTACCATCAATTGGAAGACCAGCTTTTATCATTAATTCAGATACTTGTTCAACTTTCATACCATTAAGTATAGGAGTTGCAATATTTATTCAAAGTTTTGTACCAGCTGCTCCAGCATGTACTTCAAGAATTTGACCAATGTTCATTCTTGAAATTACTCATAAAGGATTTAAAATTAAATCAATTGGCTGACCATCTTCATCATAAGGCATATCTTCAACTGGAACAATTTTTGAAACAATTCATTTATTTCAATGTCTACCAGCCATTTTATCTCAAACTTCCATTTTTTTAGTATCTGCAACATAAACTTTTACTTGCATAAATACTCAAGTTGGAAGATTATCTCATTCCTCTCTTTTTAAAATTTCAACATTCAAAATTTTTCATTCTTGACCAGCAGGTAATCTTAAAGAAGAATCTTTAACATCTTTTGATTTATCACCAAAAATAGCTCTTAATAATCTTTCTTCTGGAGAAAGTTCTTGTTCACCTTTTGGCGTAATTTTACCAACTAGTATATCTCAACCAGAAACATGAGCACCTACTCTAATAACACCATCTACATCTAAATCTTTTAATTTAGTACCAGAAACATTAGGAATATCGTCAGTAATTTGCTCAGGTCATAATTTAGTTTCTCTAACATCAAGAGAATATTCTTTAATATGAATTGAAGTATATAAATCATTTTCAATAACTTTTGAAGAAAGAATAATAGCATCCTCAAAATTATAACCTTTCCAAGGCATATAAGCAACTCTTAAATTTTGTCCAATAGCTAATTCACCTTTTTCAACAGCATGACCATCAACCAATACATCACCTTTTTTAACTTTTTGCCCATGTGAAACAAGAGGTTTTTGGTGAATAATCATATCATGATTTGATCTTCTAAAAGTTTTAAGCATATGAATTTTTTTGTCTCCATTTTTATACATAATAGAAACATGTTTAGCATCAACTCAGATAATTTCTCAGTCTTGACTAGCAGTAATTACATAACCTGAACCTTCTCAAACAATTCTTTCCATTCAAGTTCAAACAACTGGTGCTTCTGGTCTTAATAAAGGAACTGCTTGTCTCATCATATTAGAACCCATTTCTGCTCTAGTAGCATCATCATGTTCCAAAAATGGAAGTAAAGAAGTTTCAACAGACATAACTTGTTTTGGAGAAACATCAATATGAGTAACTTGTCTAACATGAGAAATTGTTGGAACATTTCATGCTCTAGCTGAAATTCTTGTATCAGTAAAATTACCAAATTCATCAAAATCAGAATTAGCTTCAGCTACAACTAATAATTTTTCTTGTTGAGCATCAAAATAATCATAATCTGGACTTAAAAATCCTCTTACTTCTATTTTTTTATCTGAAGACTCTTTACTAATTTTTTCAGCAATTTCTTTAGTTATTAATACTTTTTCTTCAGCAATTATTTTTCACTTAGCATCTACAATATTATTTAAAACAATTCTATTAATAGCTGTTTTACCATCATTTTTAACTTCATGAATAATAGATCTATATGGAGTTAATAAAAAACCATATTTATTTACTCTTGCATAAGTAGCAAAATGAAGTACTAAACCAATATTTGGTCCTTCAGGAGTAGCAATTGGACATATTCTACCATATTGAGTTGGATGAACATCCCTTACTTCAAATGAAGCTCTTTCTCTAGTTAATCAACCAGGTCAAAGAGCAGAAACTCTTCTCTTATGTCCTAATTCTGAAAGTGGATTTGATTGATCCATAAATTGAGATAATTGAGAACTTCAGAAAAATTCTTTCATTACAGCAACAATAGGTCTAGAATTGATAAAAGTACCTGGAGTAGCATCGTCTAATTCTAAAATTGTCATTCTATCTTTAGCAATTCTTTCCATTCTTGCAATACCAACTTTTACTTTATCTCAAACTAATTCTCATACTGATCTAACTCTTCTATTAGATAAGTGATCAATATCATCTGGTTCAAAACCATCTTTTCTTGCATGAAAATTAAGATAATATTTAAAAGCTGTAATAAAATCATTTAATTCAAGAAAATGTTTAGTTTCACTTTTTTCATCTTTTACAATTCCTAATTTTGAATTCATTTTCATTCTAGCAATTTCTCATAATTCAAATCTCTTTTTATTAAAAAATGTAACATCAAATAATTCCTCTACTCTTTCATCTGTAGCTAAATCACCTGGTCTTAATAATTTATAAAGGGTATTTAAAGCCTCCATTTTATTTGTAGTTTTATCTTTTTCTAAAGTTGGTGCAATATGATTAGCTATAATATCATCGTCCATATCTTTAAAAGCATCTAATATTTCAGCATTAGATTCCATTCCCCAAGCTCTTAACAGAACAGATATAGGTAATTTTCTTTTTTTATCAATTTTAACATTAATAATTCATTTTTTTTCTATATCAACTTCAAACCAAGAACCTTTTTGTGGAATAATTTTAAGAGATCTTTCACCATTACTTTCAGTAAAGAAAATACCAGTAGATCTTATAATTTGATTAACAATAACTCTCTCAACACCATTTACAATAAATGAAGCTTGTTCAGTCATCAAAGGAATTCAACCCATATAAACATCTTGTTCTTTTATTTCACCAGTTTCTTTATTTAGCATTTCCATTTTAGCTTTTAATGGAGCTTCATAAGAAAGATTTTTTCTTTGACAAGTTTCAGGAGAATATTTGGGTTCTTCCATAAACATCCCTTTATAGTAAATACTTACTTTTTCTTCAGAATGATCCTCAATAGGAAAACTATCTTCAAAAACTTTATTTAATCCATTATGTAAAAAATCATTATAAGAGTCTAATTGTACTTCAAGTAAATCTGGAATACCAGCAATACTTCTATCATCAGTGAAAAAATGTCTTCCACCAACTTCATACAAACTTCAAACCTCTTCAGTTTTTTTATTTGTAACTTCTTTAGCCATATTTATTAAATAGAAATTAATAGTAAAAATCCCTCCCCCTTCGGGTACTCCCTTTGATAAAGGGAGAGAAGTTATTGATATTTCTA
>JAUZRO010000172.1 GCA_030950465.1 Candidatus Altimarinota bacterium
AATAAAAAAATATGTACCAAAATATTTTTTTAAAAAACCGAATGATATAAAAACAATCTTAAAACCTATTTTATATAGAGAAGGTGTTTGAATTTGAAATGACGACTTTCTTTGAGATAGTGTTTTTCAAGAATATATTGAACAAGAAAAATTTAATATTAATTGTTTTTATGATTGAAAAGTTGAATGATACTTGACTTTATGAGTGTATATGTGAGAAAAAGGGTATATTTGAACTTATAATAGATTTTGTGATAATAAAATTACAGATGAATTAGCTCAAATGATACCAATGTATTTAAAGAATTAAATACAAAAATAATTTTAATTAATAATTAAAATTAAACTATTTTATAAATAATATAATAAAAATATGCAAGAATCTATAATAGAAATATTTAAATTTATTTGAATATCTGCTCCTTTGTTTTTAATTATTTCAATGATTGCTTTATATTGAGTTAAAAAAATTGCTGATAGTGAAAAAAGGACTATAAAAGAATATTTAAAGAAAGAATTAATTGAGGAAAAAAATACAGCTCTAGCATTATATATGTGAGCAACTATTTTTTCTGTATGAGTTATTATTTCTCATACTATGGCACTAGGTTTATCTTGAATGGTTTTATTTAGTATTATTTGATTAGGAATACAATTTTGATTAGTTAAATTATTTGAAGTAATGTTTTGATTTAAAAGTTTTTTAAGTTATATATCTGATGTCCAAAATGTTCAAATAGCAACTTTATATTCTTTCTTAGTAATATCTAGTTCATATATTATATGATCTACAATGTTATAAAAAAATACTTTATTAAATAATCTAAAAATAAAAAATGGAAAAGAAATAAATTTTTATTACTTTTATATCTTTAATCTTACTTATGTCAGTTACATCTTGTAGTAATACTGGTAATATACAAAAAGATTTTAAAGACGAAAATGCAAAAGCTAAGAGTGTTTTAGAGTGTACTAATAGACCAGATAGTTTAGAAAAAACTTTATGTACTGAAATTGTTCTACAAAATCATCCAGATAAATGGGTTTCATCATGTACTT
>JAUZRO010000173.1 GCA_030950465.1 Candidatus Altimarinota bacterium
ATTTATGTAAAGTTGCAAAAAGAGTTTCACACTGATTTTCTTCAAAAGTTATGTATATCAAAAAATTAACTGCTAGATTTTGTTTGAAAAAACTTGAAATTTAGATGGTATTTTTCCTGCTATCACGAAAAGAGCCAGAAATTATAACTTAATTAACACTTTAGGTAAAAAAAATAAAAATATTTAAGTTAATCCTTTTAAATAGCTAAAGATATACAAAAATAATAATAAAAAAATCACTAAAAATAATAGTGATTTTTTTGTTGTATAATATATTTTATAAAAAAAAGACTTTTCCCTTTAAAATAGAGAAAAAAGTCAAAAAAAAGCTTGACATTGAAATTTCAGCCAATATTAGTTATATACTAAATAATTAATTATATATGAAAAAATTTTCTATCAAACTTTGACTAGGTGCCCCTTGATGGTAAAGATAAAACTAGAATTAATAGAAGAATGATATACTTGAAGTGAATATCAAAAAGCTAAATCATATATATTAAATAAGGATTTATGATTTGTAAATATGAGTAGACAAGAAAGAATTAGTTATCAAAAATTGGTTTTATGAAAAGGTAAAGAATATGCTAACCTAATTATTAAATCACAAAATTGAAAAATAAGAAAAACTCAAACATTATTATTAAAAAAATATAATTTTTATCATAAAAAATGAATATCTAGACTAGCTTCTAATAATGTTTATCCTAATGGAAGTGATAATCCTGCATATGTGAATTTAATAGTATCAAAATGTAAAGAACTTAGTATAAAAATAAATAAAAATATACCTAAAGATAAAAATTTAAGAATATTAAAATATAAAATTATAGCAAAGTTAATACCTGAAGAAATGTTAATTTGAAAAGATAAAGTAAAAATTTTACTTCAACATAATCCTTGAGATAGTAGAAGAAATTATAATTATATATTAAAAGATGAGGTATCTTTTTCAAGAAAACAATTATAAATTATGAATCCAGAAGAAAAATATCAAGAAGAAAGGGAAAAAATAAGGCTTAAATATTGAAAAATGTTTAGGTCTTTATATGATGATATTAGAGAGGAAAGGATGAAATATATTATGAAAAAGGATCAATGAATATACCAAAAATGAAAATGATGAAAATTTAGATAATTTTTGACAAAGTGAATTATTTAAAAGCTTTTATTCTATATTAGACAAAAAATATCAATTTAAAAAAGATATTAATATAGCTTAACACTTTACAATAACTTCTTTTACATAACACTTCCCTTCAACTTACTCTTATTACTCCTCAAAATATCTAATTGATGATTTAAACTAATTTCTTTTTTATCTAGAGTTAAATTTGAAACATCAGTATTTGATTTAGTAATTTTAAGTAGATTAATTTGTTTTTCTAATAATTTTTCAAATTTATTTAACATAGAAATCATTTCAAGTACTGGTTTATTAAATTTTATCTTGAAATATTTTTCAAGTCTTAAAATTATTAATTTTATTAGATAAAATTTTATATATACTTTCCATATTTTTAAAACTTTCATCAATACCTTCTATTTTTGATTTAACTTTTGCTTCTGTGTTCTTTGTAAATTTCAGAATTATTTTAAGAAATATATTTATCAGAAAAAATATAATAATCCAATATAAAAGAAATAACTAAACACAATAGGGATAGCAAGTCTTCATCAAATTTCACCAAAAAGTTCTCAAAAAATATTTCAAAATAATCCTCAATCTTTGTTTCAAATAGAAACATTTAAATTATTATTAAATAATTGAAGTTACCCCAAAAAACTAAATTTATTTTAGATAATATTTCTAAATAATCTCTCTGTACAGTCAAAAAAAGCTCTTTCAAACTTATATAATTATAGACACAAAATCATTTTTCTTTTAATTATAAATCTATTTAAGAATTTATATATTTATTTTTAAATAGCATATTTTTTATTTTTATTTCTAATCATCACCAAATTCATTACCACAATGTCTACAAAAGTTAGCATTTTTTGTATTTCAAACTCCACAACTTAAACAACTTTTTTTTCAAATTTCTATTAATTTAGTAGCTTCTAAAAATACAAATACTGTAATTGCTGATATTATTGCTATAACTACAGGTCATAAAAACATTAATAATCATCCTAATACTTTTCAAATAACTGTTAAAGGAACCATATCTCAATATCAAACTGTAGTCATTGTAACTGTTGCCCACCACATTGTTGCGGGAATTGAGCTAAATTCTAAACTCTTTCATCAGAAGTTTTCTATATAATATATAGCTGTAGAAAAGAAAACTAAAATAATAAAAATTATAGAAATAGCTGAAAAATATTCAAATTTATATCTATAAATTCATCTTATTAATTTTAGTAAAATAGGTACATGGCTAAATAACTCAAAAATTTTTAATACTCTAAACATCCTAAATAATGAAAAAACTATATAATTTCATATACCAAAAAATAAGGTTATTATAAAAAATGGTAAAAAAGATAATAAATCAAAAATATTTGTTATTCTAAAAGGAAATCTCTTTTTATGATCAGAATGAAAAAATCTATAAATATATTCAATTAGAAATAAAAGTGAAATAACCAAATCAATATAAAAAATAATATATAAATATTTTATTCAATTATCTCAAATACTCTCAAACATAACCAAAAAAACTGAAATAATTATTAATAATATTATTCCATAATTGGCATATCTTCATAATCTTGTATTTGTATGTTCAAAAACAGTGTTTTTATCTGTATCATCTACAAAATGTTCTTTTTTCTTTTTTGAGAAAATATCTTTTATAAAATTCATAATTTTTTAGTTTAATATTATATCCTCCAACTTCAACATCAAGTTTTTCTTTCACATCCAAGAATCTTCACTTAAATCAAAAATTATACTTACTCTTCATCAATTTCTCTTTATCTCATCATAATAATCTCACATAAAAAATCAAAAGATTTTAAATCATTGTTTTGTATTAAATCTAATATGGTCTCTCCCCTTTCATAAAAATTCTAATTTTTCATATTGTAAATTTTCTATCATAAAAAGTGGTTTTGGATTTCACATTCCAAATGGTTTAAATCTATTTACTTCACTCAAAAACTTAAATCATAGTTCATCTATTCTTACAACTTTGTCTATATTTAAAACTTTTTTATTATGAGAAAAATCTAGCTTATTAATTTCTTTTAAAATCTTTTTCTTAAATTCTGGAAATTTTTCTTTTGAAATACTAAATCAAGCAGCTTGTTTATGTCCTCAAAATCCAATAAACATATCTTTATAATTTTCTAATAAATCAATAATAGAATAAAATTCTGGACTTCTACAACTTGCTACTAATTTTTCTCATTCATCTTTTAAAACAATACTTGGTTTGTGAAATTTTTCTGTAATTCTACCTGCAACTATTCCAATAATTCAATGAGTTATTTCACTAGAATCATAAAAAATTAAATTATTAGATTTATCAATTTTTGACATTGCATCTTCCATAAATTGTTTTGTTAAAAGTTTTCTCTGATTATTTAAATCTTCAATTTCTCTTAAAGTTGCTTCTAATGTTGGTCAATTATTTAATAATAAATTAACAGCCAAATATGGAGTATCCATTCTTCCTGCTGCATTTAATCTCGGTCAAAGTGTAAATCCAAAAATATCAGCATCAATTTCTTGATCCATTTGGTCTTGAATAATTCTTCTAACTCATTTGCTTCTTGATTTTTTTAATTGTTTCAAACCTTCTCTAACCAAAATTCTATTTTCTCAAATAATACTCATACAATCTGCAACTGTTCAAATTGCACAAATATCTACTGAATCTATCCAATAATCTCTAGCAACTTGAGGTGTGAAATATTCTAAGCTAAGTGCTTGCATTAATTTAAAGGCAACTCAAGCTCCAGCCAAATACTTAAAAGGATAATTACAATCTGGTCTTTTTGGGTTAATTAAAGCAACTGCACTTTCAGGAATAATTTCTGGAGTATTATGATGGTCTGTCACAATAATATCAATTCACATTTTTTTTGCCTTTTCTATAACATCAATATCACGACTTCCACAATCAACTGTCACTATCAAAGTTACTCATAATTCTGACAATTCATCTAGAAAATAGGCTTTTAATCAATATCAATCTTTTACTCTATGAGGCAATCTGTAACTTGCTTTTAAATTTATTTTTTGAAAAAAATGCATCAAAATAGATGTTGAAGTTACTCCATCAACATCATAATCACCAAAAATCATAACTTTTTCATCATTTTTTTTAGCCTCTTTAATTCTTTTAACAGCCTTATCCATATCTTTTAATAAATATGGGTCATGCAAATCATCTATAGTTTTTTCTTCAAGATGTTCTTCTCAAAATCTAGTAATCAATAAATCAAAAATATTTTTTTCTAAACTTGATCTATCATATTTTATTATGTTTTGTTTTAGGGATTTTTTTTGCATATTTTTTATTAATGATAATTTTATATTATAGCAAGGTGGCTTTAGCCCCTTGTTGATGTTTAACAAGGGACTAACTTATTCCCAAAATTACAAGGAGCTAAAGCCACCTTGTTGGTGGAATTGATTTTTATGTAATTACTTTTTTACAAAAGTTTATTTTTTCTAATTTTTTATTTATATTTAATCAATGTTTTTTTCTATTATTTTTCACATAATTTATAGTATTTAATAATTGTATTATATTTTCAATAAAAACATAATCAAATTTTTGTCACCATAAATTTATTTTATCCTCAATTTTATGTAAATCTTTATATAATTTTGTAGATTTTCATTTTAATATTCAAATTGTTTTACTTAATTCTTGTTCTTCTAATACTAAAATTATGTGTATATGGTCATTACAAATATTATAAGCTAAAACTGTTAATTCTAATTCCAAAATAATTTTTTCTAAAATAACAGTTATTTCATATTCTTGTTGCTCATCTAAAAATATTCATTTTTTATTTGTTTTAACTCTATATAATTTCATTCTTTCACTCACTCTACTATTAAAAGTAGTCCAAGTTATATGATAGGTTTTTTTCATAATTTTATTCATAACTTTTATAACACCAACAAGGTGGTTTTAGCCCCTTGTATTATTTTATTTTACAAAAAAAACAAAAAAAAGCTAAAAATTTTTAGCTTTTTTAAAAAAATCTTTTATAATACATCAATATAAATGCTCCCGTAGCTCAGTGGAAGAGCACAAGGCCGCGGACCTTGGTTAGCGTGGGTTCAATTCCTACCGGGAGTACCAATTTTTAAATAAAATAAACAAGATAATGAAAAAAATATTCCAAAAACATAAAATTGAATTAGAAGAAAATGAATATAGTAAATTTGAAAAATTTCTAGAAATTTTTATGGAAAAAAATTCTAAAATAAATCTTTCTGCAATAAGAGATAAAGATGGAATTATAGAAAAACATTTCATAGATTCTATAATGCTAAATATTTTTGTAGAATTAACCCCCCTCCTTGATAAGGAGGGGCTGGGGGTGGTTAAAGTTTTAGATTTATGAACTGGTTGAGGTTTTCCATTAATTCCTTTAGCTGTAATTAATCCAAAAGTTGATTTTGTTTGACTTGATTCAGTAGGTAAAAAATTAAAAGCAATTGAAGGGTTTGCTGAGCAATTAGAATTAAAAAATGTTTCTACAATTAATTGAAGAGCAGAAGACCTTTGACAAGATCCAAAACATAGAGAAAAATATGATTACGTAGTTAGTAGAGCAACAGCTTATCTTCCAACACTTTTAGAACTTGTAATTCCCTTTCTAAAAGTTTGATGAACTTTTGTAGCTTATAAATTAGCAGACAAAGAAGAATTAAGAGCTTCTAAAAAAGCATTATCAAGATTAAGCTCTAAAATTTTTAAAGTAAAAAATTATGATATTGACTGACAAAGAAGAACTCTAATAATTATAGAAAAAAATCAATCTACTCACAAAAAATTTCCAAGAAAAGTTTGAATTCCATTAGCTAGACCTATCAAGTAAAAAAAGAAGTTAATATTTATTAAAAATCACATTATGCAAAATAAAAAAGCCTTTACTTTAGTTGAAATTATTATAGTACTTTCTATAATAATGCTTTTATGAGTAGTTGCAATATCTTATCAATGAGCTTCTAATCAAAAATCTCAAAACACAAGAATTATTTGAGATGTTTGAACTTTAGAAAATTCTATATTATCTTATTTAGAAGAAAA
Source organism: Candidatus Altimarinota bacterium (assembly GCA_030950465.1). GTDB lineage: Bacteria > Patescibacteriota > Gracilibacteria > BD1-5 > UBA6164 > CALLPO01. The sequence continues at coordinate 6,225 of JAUZRO010000173.1, forward strand.
AAAATCTCTTCCTGAACCAAAATGAAATAAAAATTACTATAATTCTGGAAGTGAATATTCTCATGAAACAGATATTTTCTGAGTACATTGATTTGCAACACAAAATTTATTACCAAAAAAGTATCTTAACTATCTTCCGCTTGATCCAAGAACAAATCAATATTATGCATATTGAAAAACTATAAATACAAATTTCTATGAAATAGCAGGAGTTTTAAATATTGATTGAAAATATACAACAAAATTAACTTGAAATTACACTGGAGAAAATTGACCTTATTCTTTAATCAGAGAATACAACTGACCAAATTTTATATCAAATAAATCCACAAATTCTTTTCCATATAATCCAGAAGAAAAACTTCTAGTAGCAAAAATAAATTATATTTCTTGAACTGTAACTATTAATTGAAACTCTACTAATATTTTAAATCATATTTTAACACAATGAGATATTATAGAAACTTCAAATTCATCAACAGCAACTATTTTCTTTTCAGACTGAAGTCAATCAGTATTATCAGAAAATTCTAAATTAGTTTTAGAAGAAATGAAATTCAAACAAGAAGATAATCTTTTAACAAGAATAAAATTATCACTAGAATCATGAATCCTATGGACAAAAGCTACAAATCTTAATTCAGACTCAGAAAAATCAGATTTTGAAGTATCAACACAAGATACAACAGCAGCAGTTAGATGAACAATTTTCTGAGTAAGTTATATTTGAAGTACTTCTCTTACTGTTACCAAGTGAAGTGTAGAAGTAAATCAAGAAGCTACAACTCAAATATGAACAGTTCTAACTCAACCTGATTTCCCAATAAATACTATAATTCCAAATAATACATTAACAGGTTCAACAATAGAGGAAGAAGAAAGTATTGTAGATATAATTGAAAAAGAAGAAAAAGATATAATAGATGATGTAGTTTTGAATTGTGGAGAAATATGAGATTCATCTTCAGAATTTTGAAAATTAATATATTGTAAAGAAAATCCTGAAAATGGAACAAAAGTTTCTGATCTTGATTTATGAGAAATTTTTGCTATTGAGATGAATATAACACCTTCTAAAGAATTATCATGATATGTATTATATAATAATAATTTAAAATTTAATTATTATAATGATAATAATAATAATAATAAT